>DPHE01000098.1:0-1591 GCA_003521815.1 Colwellia sp. | reverse complement strand
ATGTATCAAATAACTGTTGAGAATTATCATGTATTACACTTATTATAAATCACCTTTGGGTAATATTGCGTTAACCGCTAATGACAAAGGTTTAACGGCGTTAACATTTATTGCTGGTAAGGAAGGTACAGGGGAAAAAATTGAAGGTAATATCCCATTGCTAATCCCTGAGGGTTACCAAGAAAACCCAGAAAAATTTACCCAAGTGTGCCAACAACTAACCGAATATTTTATCGGTGAACGGAAAAAGTTTGATATCCCATTAGCAGCAACAGGCACGCCGTTTCAGCAAAAAGTGTGGCACGCTTTATGTTCAATAAAGCAGGGCGAAACTAAAACCTATGTTTGGTTAGCAAAAAAAATCAACAATGAGAAGGCCGTAAGAGCTGTTGGCTGTGCCAATGGAGCCAATCCTATTGCGTTAATTGTACCCTGTCATCGTGTAATAGGAAGTAACGGAAAGTTAACTGGTTATACAGGGGGATTAGCGTTAAAAGCTAAGTTATTAATGCATGAAGGTGCTTTATTTAAACCCTAACATCTCTTAAAAAAGCAGTTTAAAAAATAGTAAATCACAAGCCATAGCCACTGAATTATACTTACCATCATTTTTATTTTATTTCATGTTTTTCATGAAGTTGATCATAAACCTCATCATTATATAAATTACGCACCTTCATTGACCACGGGTATATTTGGCTAATTCACTAAGACTAGTGAATTAATCAGGTGATTTGTCAGTGAAATTGTTATTATGTTGAGTGAATAGATTTTTCAGGATAAATCCATGCAAATTATCGCACTACTCGCTTTAGCTTCTTTAATATGGCTAATTTGGCAGTTAATTAAAGCCAAACGTTTTACGCGTTTTAAGAAAAAAATAGAAGATGAATTAAAAGATAAAGTTATTGCTAGTATTAAAGAAGAGTTAAATGACAATCGTAGCAAAAATTTTCCCAATAATGAATGCCATCAAGCCGCAACACTATTTTATTGGTGCCAATATAAAAGCCGCATATTACATGCGGCTTTACAAAGAGAGATAATCACAGAGCAATGGTTAAAAGATTCAGGTAATTTACGAAATGCTCAACATTTATTTCATGTTGAAAAAAAACATTTACACTAATTACGGTTTTCCTTTCTTATTCATTCCTTCCTTCGACAAGCTCAGGGTAATCGGAGAGATAAGCTCAGGATAATCGAGTAGGTACCGTGGGAGTATAGGGTACCTACCAGATAATTATTCGAGGAGTATCAGATAGGCATCAATGGTTTACATTTTAGCGAACTGTAAATCCCAAACACCATGACCCAAATTCTGACCACGATTTTCAAACTTTGTTAACGGACGAGTGTCAGGTCGCGGTACATAATCATTGCTTTGAGATAAATTGTTATAACCTTGAGCACTTTGCATATCTTCTAACATACACTCCGCGTAATTTTCCCAATCAGTCGCCATATGAAAAACACCACCAACTTTAAGCTTTTGACGAATGGTTTCAACAAAGCCTGTCGAAACAATACGACGCTTATGATGTTTCTTCTTATGCCAAGGGTCAGGAAAAAACAATTGAACCGTCGTTAG
>DPHE01000062.1:2201-3748 GCA_003521815.1 Colwellia sp. | reverse complement strand
TCAACCTTGGCATTGAAAAAAGTAGCAATAGCAGAGCAAGCTGAGCAAATACTGCGCTTTGAAGAAGCGGTCACTCAAACATTAGATGATTTTGAACACTTAAGTAATAAGCTTAGTGCTATTGTGAATGATGATAGTTTAGCTATTTTTGATGTCTATAAACAATTACTTGAGCAAGCAGAGATAAGTCAAGAAATAGCAAAAAAAATTAATCAAGGCTGGCAAGTACAAAGTGCATTAAAATTAGTTTTTGAACATTATATTAGTCAGTTTGAATCTATTGATGATAGTTACCTCAGAGAGCGTGCCAGTGATATTCGTGATTTAGGCAACCGGCTTTTATTTAATTTACAACAACAAAAAACACAGCAATTAGCCTTGCCTAAAAGTTTTATTCTACTGGCTGAAGATGTTACCGCTGCAATGTTGGCTGAGTATCAACATAAAGGCTTAAAGGCTATTGTCTCTTTATCAGGCTCCGCTAATTCTCATTCGGCTATTTTAGCTCATGCCCTTGAACTACCTGCTATTATGGGTGTGAGCCATATTCCTATTGCTCAATTGGATCAGCAAACAGCAATTGTCGACGGTTATAGCGGTGAGTTGTTTATTAACCCTGATGAGGCATTAAAACGTGAGTATCAATATTTAATTGATCAAGAACGTGAGTTAACAGAAAAAATTCAGCAAGTTATTCACCTACCTACTATTACTAAAGATGGACGTAAAATTGAGTTACAGCTAAACGCAGGCTTATCTGCAGAATTTGAATGTCCAGAAAATTTAGGTGCTTTAGGTATTGGCTTATTTCGGACAGAAATTCCGTTTATGAATCGCCATTGCTTTCCGTCAGAGTCTGAACAAACACAATTATATAAAAATATTTTAGCAGGTTTTCCAAAAAAATCTGTGACGATGCGTACCTTGGATGTGGGCGGTGACAAGTCTTTATCTTACTTTCCTATTGTTGAAGACAATCCATTTTTAGGATGGCGTGGTATTCGTATCACTTTAGATCATCCTGAGATTTTTTTGGTACAAGTTCGTGCCATGATGCGAGCAAACCAGCAACATAAAAATTTAGAAATTATGCTACCTATGATTTCAAATGTGGGTGAAGTTGATGAAGCCATTCGTTTGATAAACCAAGCTTATTATGAAGTCGATGCAGAATTACATGCTGAGTACTCTGCCAAGTTACCAAACAGCGTGTCTGAACAAGATACGCTTAAAATGGCAAAATTAACTCGCCCTAAAATAGGTATCATGTTGGAGGTTCCTGCAGTTATTTTTCAATTAGAAGAATTAGCGTTACGTGTTGATTTTTTCTCGGTTGGTAGTAATGATTTGACTCAGTACCTATTAGCTGTTGATCGCAACAATGCTCAAGTAGCCAATTTGCATGATGCCTATCATCCCGCAGTACTTCGAGCGTTGAATAACATTGCTGAGCAGTCAGCAAAATACTTAGTGCCATTAAGCCTTTGTGGTGAATTAGCCGGAGAGCCTGCAGGAGCATTATTATTATTAGCAATGGGCTTTGATAA
>DPHE01000062.1:967-1871 GCA_003521815.1 Colwellia sp. | reverse complement strand
CGCTGAAATGAGCATTTCAAAGTAGTATGAGTATATAATGTTAATTATTTTTATTAGTTGTGTTTTTCTTGGTTCACTCGTTGGTTTTCTAGCGGGTTTATTAGGTATTGGCGGTGGCTTAATTGTGGTACCGGCTTTAGTTTATTTATTACCCTATATTAGCACCGCTAGTGACGTTATAGGTCAGGGCACATTAAGCACTGAAGTCATTATGCCAATGGCACTGGCAACGTCACTTGCGGCCATCGTTTTAACTTCCTCTAGTGCCGCTTTTGCCCATCAGAAAAATAATAATATTCCGTGGGATATTACTAAACCGCTAATGTTTACGGTCGCTTTTGGCGCTTTGCTAGGGGCTTTTATCGCTGATCATTTATCAGCAAAAGCATTAACGCATTTTTTTGCGGTTATGGTGTTTTTACTTGCATCTTACATGTTGCTTTCAATACGCTCACAACAGTCCAAAGACATGCCCTCTAATCTCAAATTGCAATTTATTAGCTTATTCACAGGTGTTATTGCTAGCTTAATGGGAATGGCTGGAGGGGCCATTTTAGTGCCTGTATTAACTTATTTTGGTATGCCGCTGCGCCACTGTATTGGTATTGCGACTGTATGTGGTGTTATGGTGGCATTATTCGGCTCTTTAGGCTATATCATTTCAGGCTTTGATAATGCATTGTTACCACCGTGGAGTGTTGGTTATGTTTATTTACCCGCTTTATTAGGAATCGTGTTAACGTCCTCTTTATTTGCACCTATTGGCGTTAAATATGCGAATGAATTACCGGTGCAAACATTAAAGAAAGGATTTGCCATTTTTCTTATTTTAGTGGCAATCAAGATGGTACTTACATAATTTTTTATAATGATCAGCATCCTCGCGAGAGTTTAACCGAGGTAT
>DPHE01000062.1:569-739 GCA_003521815.1 Colwellia sp. | reverse complement strand
CCTATTATTTTTAGCATAGGTCCAATTGCTCTTCGTTGGTACGGTATGATGTACCTTATTGGCTTTTTAGTTGCTATGTTTCTGGCAAATAGAGCCGCCGATAAGAGTGCTAGTGAGTGGACGCGCGATCAAGTGAGCGATTTACTCTTTTATAGTTTTCTTGGTGTCAT
>DPHE01000062.1:0-391 GCA_003521815.1 Colwellia sp. | reverse complement strand
CGTATAGGTTATGTACTCTTTTATCAATGGGATTACTTCTTAGCAGATCCCTTATATTTATTTCAAATTTGGCAAGGGGGCATGTCTTTTCATGGCGGTTTACTGGGCGTAATAACGGCTGTGTATATTTTTGCTAGAAAAACCAATAAATCATTTTTAGTTGTTGGTGATTTTGTTGCGCCTTTAGTACCTGTTGGTTTGGGAATGGGTCGCTTAGGTAATTTTATAAATGCTGAGCTTTGGGGGCGTGAAACTGATGTGCCTTGGGCTATGGTGTTTCCTACCGACGCATTACAATTACCTCGTCATCCATCACAGTTATATGAGTTTTTTCTTGAAGGGGTGGTTTTATTCGCCATTTTGTATGTGGTTACCCGTAAACCAAGAAGTT
>DPHE01000079.1 GCA_003521815.1 Colwellia sp. | reverse complement strand
CCAGTTTTACTTGACCACTACAATTTCATGTCCCATTAAAACTCAAAGAAGCCTCCTTATATCTCTATTACTATTCAATATACATTTTAATTTGTAACAGCTATATATTTTATCAATTACTTTCAATATTTATGCTGTTTTTCCTTAAATTTTGAACGGTACTTCTATTAAGTTATTACCTTACAGCTCTCTTATTTATTTTGTCTATACTTGATATATATCAGTAAAAATTGTCTAAAAAAATCAGATAAACACTATACTTTTTGTCATCGTTTGCTGAAATGAGTTTTTGTTCATGTCTGAAAATATCATACTTAAAAAGTCCTATCGCAGGAGTAGTGTGAATCTATATGATTATCACCAATCTTGTGATGATTTTAATTGGCAAACAGACCCGAAAAAAATCCTCAATATTACTTATCAAGCTGTTGATAAACATTTGAATACTGCAATTGAAAATAAAGTAGCATTACGCTGGCTAGGTAAAGGTGAACAATTAATTGATTATAGTTACCGTGATTTAGCAGAACAAACTAGTCTTTTTGCGAGTGTGTTAGCTAAGCTTGGTTTTGAACAAAGGGTGCAAGTATTTAGTTTAGTGGGGAGATTACCATTACTTTATATTTCGGCACTAGGCACGTTAAAGTTTGGTGGGGTTTATACCCCTTTATTTTCTGCCTTTGGGCCTGAGCCTATTCGTTCGCGCATGGAGATAGGCGAAGCTAATATATTGATCACTACAAAGAGTTTATATCACAAAAAAATTGCTGCTTGGAGGCATGAATTAGCTCACCTTAAAGTCATATTATTCATCGACAATCCTGAAAAATCAAGTGGCACAGACTCCTCTGGTAGTGAGTTAGATGAAGGTTGTTATTGGTTAGTAGAGCTAATGACCAATGCGGATTCAAAATATCCATGTGCTAACACACATGGCAATGATATGGCCTTATTACATTTTACGAGTGGTACAACAGGTAAACCTAAAGGTGTGATTCATGTACATCAGGCAGTTGTTGTCCATCAATCTTCGGCAAAGTACGCATTAAATTTGCAACAAGAAGACATTTATTGGTGTACTGCTGATCCTGGTTGGGTGACTGGAACTTCATACGGCATAATTGCACCACTTTGTCTTGGTGTCACCATGATTGTCGATGAAGCCGAATTTGATGTTGAACGTTGGTACCACATTTTACAGAAGCAAAAAATAACGGTTTGGTATACCGCTCCAACCGCTATTCGCATGTTGATGAAAGCAGGCGTTGAAATTCGTGATCAGTATGATTTATCCAGCTTAACTTTTATAGCTAGTGTTGGTGAACCCTTGAATGCTGAGGCAGTACGATGGAGCGAAAAAGTGCTTGGTTTACCTTTTCATGATAACTGGTGGCAAACAGAAACAGGCGCCATCATGATAGCAAATTTTGCTAGTCAGCCAATAAAACCAGGCTCAATGGGCTTGCCGTTACCCGGCATCACAGCAGCTATTGTCAAACGTAATGAACAAGGGCATGTTCAAACGATAAATAAAAATATGGAAATTGGCGAGCTGGCATTAAAGCAAGGTTGGCCATCAATGTTTCGTGGCTATTTGCATCGCGAAGAAAAATATCAAAAATGTTTTCAAGATGGTTGGTATTTAACTGGGGATCTCGCTAAGCGTGACTCACAAGGTTATTACTGGTTTGTTGGTCGTGTCGATGATTTGATCAAATCATCGGGCCATTTAATTGGTCCATTTGAGGTTGAAAGTGCTCTTATGGAGCATGAAGCTGTTGCTGAGGTCGGAGTAATTGGTATACCTGATGAAATAGCCGGTGAAATTGTTAAAGCCTATGTGGCATTAAACCCTGATGTTGAATGCAGTGGGGATAACTTAGCTGTATTACTAAAAGAACTAAAGGGGTTCGCTCGTAAAAAATTAGGAGCAGCAGTTGCGCCTAAAGAAATAGTTTTTCGACAAAATTTACCTAAAACTCGCAGTGGCAAAATAATGCGGCGTTTATTAAAGGCGCGTGAACTCAATTTACCAGAAGGTGATATTTCCACCTTAGAAAGTGATGAACAGTAATTATCAATAATAAAGTAATGAAAAAGAGTGATAAAAAATGAATGATAAATTGCATCTTGATAAAGCACACTTACTTGAACAATTAAAACAAATGTTACGTATCCGCCTTTTTGAAGAAAAATGTGCAGAGCTTTATGCGCAAGAAAAAATACGAGGATTTCTACACCTTTATATTGGTGAAGAAGCTATAGCCGTTGGTGTTATGGCTGCACTTTTACCACAAGATGAAATTGTGGCTACTTATCGTGAACATGGTCATGCACTTGCTCGTGGTTTATCAATGAAGTCTGTGTTGGCTGAAATGTATGGCCGCACTAATGGTTGCAGTAAAGGTCGCGGGGGATCAATGCACTTGTTTGATAAAAAACAGCACTTTTATGGCGGTAATGCCATTGTTGGAGGTGGTTTACCTTTAGCCGCAGGTTTAGCTTTTGCCAATAAAAAACTAAAAAAAACAGCAATAACCGTATGTTTTTTTGGCGAAGGGGCTGTGGCAGAAGGTGAATTTCATGAATCGATGAACCTAACGGTGTTATGGAAATTACCTGTGCTGTTTATTTGTGAAAACAATCGTTATGCCATGGGAACCTCATTAGCCTTATCTGAATCAGAAACTAATATTGCCAAAAAAGCACAAAGTTACGGAATGCCAGTATTTCAAGTTGATGGTATGAATGTAGTCGACGTGGAAGCGTCGACTACTAAGGCAGTTGAGCACATTAGAACTCATCAACAACCTTATTTTTTAGAATGTCAAACTTATCGTTTTCGTGGTCATTCAAGTTTTGATGGGCAGTTGTACCGTGATAAAGAAGAAGTAGAAGAATGGAAAAAACATGGTCCTGTTATGCAATTAAAGCACTGGCTAATACAAAACCACCAACTTAATGAAAAAGACTTAAATGTAATTGAATCACAAATAAAGAAAGAAATTATCGAAGCAATTAATTTTGCCGAGCAAGGGAAATGGGAACCTGTATCGGATCTTTGTAAAGATGTTTATAGCCCATCCGCACAGGAAATAAAGGTTAAGGCTGATCAAGGAGGTTTGGCATGAATTGGCAAAGAAAAAACAGTCAAAAAATGACTTACCGTGAAGCCTTGCGCGCAAGTATTGAACAATGCCTTAACGATGATGAACGGACATTTTTAATGGGTGAAGATGTTGGTCGTTATGGTGGTTGTTATGGTGTTAGTAAGGGCTTATTTGAACAATATGGAGAAGATCGAATTATCGATACCCCACTATGCGAGTCTGGATTTGTCGGTGTTGGTATAGGTGCTGCGTTGGGTGGTATGCGACCTATAGTGGAAATAATGACGGTTAATTTCAGCTTGTTGGCGATGGACCAAATCGTAAATAGCGCCGCCACCTTACGTCATATGTCAGGCGGTCAACTTAATGTGCCCGTTGTTATTCGCATGGCATCCGGTGCAGGCTTACAACTTGCCGCGCAGCATTCTCATAGCTGGGAGAATTTATACTCACATATTCCAGGTTTAAAAGTCTTAAGCCCTGCAACACATACCGATGCTCGTTATATGCTACTACAAGCAATACAAGATCCAGATCCAGTTATTATTTTTGAACATGTGATGTTATTAAATAGCCAAGGTGAGGTATTTAGCGAGCCAGAAGCCGGTATGGAAAAAGCCTTAGTACGTAAGCAAGGTACAGATATTACCTTACTTACCTATGGTGGCAGTTTGCCTAAAGTATTGATGGCAGCATCTGAGCTTGAAGCATTAAATATTAACGTTGAAGTTTTGGATTTACGTTGTTTACGTCCGTTAGATATCAGTACAATTTTAGCCAGTGTTAAAAAAACACATCGAGCTATTATTATTGATGAAGGCTGGAAAACTGGCAGTTTAGCGGGCGAACTCAGTGCCATTATTATGGAGCAAGCTTTTTGGTATTTAGATGCGCCCGTACAGCGTATTTGTACTGAGGAAGTACCCATTCCTTATCCAAGTCATCTTGAAAAAGCCGCTTTACCTCAGATCGAACAAATCATTAGTTGTGCGCAAAGTCTCCTTGAAGGTAATGAATGAAGATAAACGCAAGGTTTAGCAATTAACTAAAATTGAGAAAATACACTTATGACAAAATCCATAGATATTACCATGCCGTCACTGGGCGCTGATATGACCGAGGGCATGTTGGTAGAGTGGTTAATTAAGGTGGGTGATAGGGTAAAACAGGGAGATGTCATTGCTGTGCTTGAAACACAAAAAGGTGCCATTGATATGGAAGTGTATCATGATGGCATTATAACCCAATTGTTAGTAAAACCGCTAAAAACTGTTGATGTGGGTACTGTTTTGGCTACGATAGCTACGAAAAAAAACACTGCAGAAGAATCGCCAAATGAATCAAAACAACGACGATCTATTGTCAAGCAAGTAACCACCGAACAAATAATCGATGATCGTGTTTTACTCTCAATAGAACCGTTGACGGACAAACAATTAATAAAGCCGCGGAAAAGTCATACTCAAAAGCTCAACATAAGCACCTATGTCAATACTGTGCTTGCTTCTCCCGTTGTTCGTAAAATAGCGAAATCGCAGCAACTTGATTTATCGGCTATTCAAGGCAGTGGCTCTAATGGTGCAGTCATACTAAAGGATATTGCGCAGATAACTCAAAAATCACTTTTGACTGATGGTGATCTGTTAACAAACATGCGTAGCGCAATTTCCGCTGGTATGACTAAGTCTAAACAAGAAATCCCACATTTCTACCTGAGTTTAGATGTGCCTATCAATAAAGCGCAACAATGGTTACAGCAATCGAATTATGATAAAACGCCCAAAGAGCATATTTTACTTATTGCACTGTTACTAAAAGCAATTGCCATAACGTTAAGGAAATACCCTAGCTTAAATGGATTTTACCGAAATAATCGCTTTGAGCAAGCGAATGAGATCAATATCGCTAATGTTATTAGTTTGCGTACAGGTGGTGTGGTAGTGCCTGCATTACTAAAGGTCGAACAGTTATCAGTGCCAGAAATTATGTTTTCTGTACGAGATATGACGAGTCGAAGTCGAGCAATTGAACGTGGTGAACGTTTACGTAGTTCAGAATTAATGAACGCCACTATTACTATAACCAATATGGGTGAACGCGGAGCTGACCGCGTATTTGGTATTATTTATCCACCGCAAGTAGCTATTATTGGTTTTGGTAAAGTGAATAAAGTACCCCAAGTGTGTGGCGATTATATTAATGTTGGTGAGCAATTAACTGTTTGTTTAAGTGCAGATCATCGAGTGGTTGACGGCATGTTAGCGGCGAAGTTTCTAAATAGCTTAGCTAAAATTTTACAAAAACCGGGGCAATTATGAACACGACAGAAATACAGCGTTTTATTATTGAGGCCATACAAGAAGTAGCGCCTGAAATGGAACAAAATACTATTGATTTTGATGAAGATATCCGCGAGGAATGCGATTTAGACTCTATGGATTTTATTAATTATTTAGCTGCATTACAAAAATTAACAGGGACAAAAATTATTGAGGGCGATTACCCGCAGTTTCATAGTTTTAATAGCGCTTTGGCTTTTCTTAAGATTAACATTCAGAGAAAGTAAAGTTGAGTTTATAGTCTTTTTTTAAATATGAGGGAGATGATCAATATGCAGTCAAAACAACAGGAGCAAACTATTTTTTGGTTTGAGCAGTTAAGTCTTGCAAATCTTGAACAAGTGGGCGGAAAAAATGCCAGTTTAGGCGAAATGATTAGCAATATGAGTGAAACAGAAGTGCGGGTTCCTATTGGCTTTGCTATCAGCGCACAATTGTTCATTGAATTTTTACAACAAAATAAACTTAATGAGAAAATAAAACACCATATCAATGCATATGAATCAGGGCAACAAACGTTGGCCATTGCTGGCAGCGCCATTAGATCCTTAATTGCTAATGGTGACTTTACCGATCAACAAAGTAGTGAAATTATTCAAGCCTATCAAGACCTATCAAAGAGAATACAACAAAGTCAAAGTGACAGACTCAATCAAAATGATCTCACACGCCAAAATTCATATCAAGCTAGTGTCGCCGTAAGAAGCTCAGCAACAGCAGAGGATTTACCCGAAGCAAGCTTTGCAGGGCAGCAAGAAAGTTATTTAAATATTACCGGTAATGATAATTTACTTAACGCATGTAAACAGTGCTTTGCTTCGCTTTATACCGACAGAGCCATTATCTATCGAGAAAAGCAGGGTTTTGAACATCAAAAAGTCGCCTTGTCGGTTGGTATACAACAGATGATTAACTCCCAAGCGGCAGGGGTTATGTTCACGCTTGATACCGAAACAGGTTTTAGTGAGGTGGTTGAAATTAATGGTGCTTGGGGATTAGGCGAAACGATAGTAAAAGGTAGCGTTACGCCAGATAGATTTATGGTTTTTAAGCCTTTGTTAGAACAGAATATAAAATTGACATCTAGTCAAAAACAGCACAAGTTTATTCCTATTATTGAAAAAAAATGTGGGAGTAAATTAGAGAAAATGTGCTTTGTAGACTTTGATAAAATTCAAAATATCAATAAAGGCGAAGAAAATACTGAAACACTGGTGACTAGTATCGAGGAACGTAAAAGTTTAGTTTTATCTGACGATGAAGTACTGCAACTGGCTAACTGGGCAGTAATAATAGAGAAGCATTACGGCAAAGCGATGGATATGGAATGGGCAAAAGACACTGCTTCAGGGCAACTTTATATTGTTCAGGCGCGTCCTGAAACGGTAGAATCGCAGAAAAATCATGCGGTATTAGTTAATTATAAACTAAAAGAAAAATCTAAAATACTTGTGCAGGGTGCTAGTATTGGCAGTGCTATTGCAACGGGTAAAGTGTTTAAAGTTCTCAACCCTGAAGATGTGGAACACTTTCCTGAGGGTGCCATGTTGGTCACTCAAAGAACAGATCCAGACTGGTTACCTTTAATGCGCAAAGCCGCGGGTATTATTACCGATACTGGTGGACCAACAAGTCATGCTGCTATTGTGAGTCGAGAGTTAAAAATTGCGGCTATTGTAGGCTGTGAAAATGCGACTCAAGTTTTGCAAAATAATCAAGAAGTAACATTAAGTTGCGCTCAAGGTGCACTTGGACTTGTTTATGAGGGAGAATTAGCGTTTGAGACTCAAGAGGTTAATTTGGGTGACATACCTCATACCAACACAGATATTATGATTAATGCGGCTATGCCCGATGGTATTTTCAAATGGAGCTCATTACCCGTTGCTGGCATAGGTTTAACGCGAATAGAATTTATTATTTCCAGTCAAATAGCCGTTCATCCTATGGCATTACTCCATCCTGAGAAAGTAACTGACTGTAAAGTGAAGCAAAAAATTACCGAGTTATGTCGAGGCTACAAAAAAGGAGCTGATTATTTTGTTGATAATCTTTCTCTTGGCGTCGCTAAAATTGCCGCTTCGCAATACCCAAAACCTGTCATTGTTCGAATGTCAGATTTTAAGTCTAACGAATATTGCGGTTTATTGGGGGGGGAATTTTTTGAACTCACGGAAGAAAATCCCATGCTAGGTTTACGAGGAGCCTCACGGTATTACCATAAACTTTATCGCGAAGCTTTTATGTTGGAATGTGGAGCGATTGTTAAAGTACGTGAGAAAATGGGCTTTGATAACGTCATTGTGATGATCCCGTTTTGTCGAACACCAAATGAAGCAGATAAAGTACTTACTGTAATGAGTGAGGCCGGGCTAATGCGGGACGAAAATGGTTTGCAGGTTTATGTCATGTGTGAAATACCGTCAAATATTATTCTGGCAGAAGAATTTGCCCAGCGTTTTGATGGATTTTCTATTGGTAGTAATGATTTAACACAGCTTGTTTTAGGAATAGACCGCGATTCTACTGAGTTAAAAGATTTATTTGATGCTAGAAATGATGCTGTTAAAATTATGATTGCACAGGTGATAAAAGTTGCTCATGAGTGTGGTTGTAAAGTAGGTATATGTGGACAGGCTCCTTCCGATCATCCTGAATTTGCCGAATTTTTAGTGGAATGTGGTATTGATTCAATTTCATTGAACCCTGATTCGGTTGCTAAGGCTAGTGTGTGCATAGCCTTAGCAGAGAAAAATAAAGCCGTGTAGGTTGCTCCATAACTGATTGATTTATTATAATTACCGTGGCTCATTCCAGCTCATGTTAGGGTCTCATTTACAAACATATAGATGATTAATCATGACCAGATAGGCCACGGCGAAATGCATGTGCGATGAAAATAGAGTCACTGCAATGGCAACTTTGAGCCTTTCGAGACATTAATAGTGTGAAAAATTGGATTTTTTCTTGGTCGTTTTGACTCAATAGTAGTCATCCTATATTGAGTTTACTTAGCCAATAATTACTATACAGGTGACAAAGTTATGAGCTTAAGTCACTCTATATTAAGTGTATTATCAAAAATAAAATTACGGCAAACTGGTTGGCCAATGGGTGTAGAAAATTTGTGTTCATAATAACACGCTGATCTTTTTTATAACCAGCAACGTTTGCTAATGGTTTTCTATCACCCCTACCATTTTATGGCGAATTGTCAGGCCCAACCTTGGAATCAGTTTGTCATCAAGGACTATTCGATTAGGCTCAAAAAAACACTGCCGTTTTCATCATCTCATTTGCAATAATTCACCTTAATAATAGTATCGAATATAAAGATTATTATGTGTTGTGTAGAACTGATATTTATCAGTTTGACAATTAAAATAAACGGGTATTATTTAGAGAGTAAATGTTTAGATCATTCAGAAAGTTGAATAGTCGTTGGGAGTGGGGGAATGTTAGACAGTTGTCATACTGAACATGTACAAAAGGTCTTCGAATTACTAGAGGCTACATCTACTGGACTATCAAAAGATGAAGTAAATAAAAGGCTTACGAAACATGGGCCGAATAAGTTATCTGAACCGAAGGGACGTGGTCCATTGGTACGTTTTTTCTACCAATTTCATAATATTCTCATCTATGTACTGTTAGCAGCTAGTGCTGTTACCGCAATGTTGGGTCATTGGATAGATGCTGGTGTTATTCTAGGTGTTGTCATTGTTAATGCTATGATTGGGTTCGTGCAGGAGGGTAAGGCCGATAATGCTTTGAAGGCTATTCGGCAGATGCTTTCTTCAAATGCCATGGTATTACGTAATGGCAAAAAAACAAGTGTCGCGGCACAAGAGTTAGTTCCTGGTGATATAGTCATGTTGCAGTCAGGTGATAAGGTACCCGCAGATATACGGCTATTCCGTGTCAAAGGGCTTCAAATACAAGAATCGGCTCTGACAGGAGAATCAATAGCGGTAGAAAAAATCACAGATCCTGTTGCACAAGAGTCGATGATAGGAGACCGACGATGTCTAGCTTACTCAGGGACTATCGTGACTCATGGCCAAGGTACCGGCGTCGTTATTGCGACCGGTGCAAATACCGAGATTGGCCACATTAGTACACTAGTATCACAAGTGGACTCATTGACAACACCATTATTACGTCAAATAGCCCAGTTTGGCCGTTGGCTTACACTAGCCGTTTTAGCTATTGCCATTATCACCTTTTTTTTCGGTTTACTGGTCAGAAATTATTCACTAGCTGAATTGTTTCTTGCTGCTGTGAGCCTTGCAGTGGCAGCAATTCCAGAAGGCTTACCTGCCATCATGACAATTACGTTTGCGATTGGTGTACAGCGAATGTCTCAACGAAATTCAATCATTCGTAAACTACCTGCCGTAGAGACTTTAGGTGCCGTAAATGTCATTTGTACGGATAAAACCGGTACTCTTACACGTAATGAAATGACCGTTAGGACGATTGCCACGACTAGCAGTTTTTTTGTGTTAAGTGGTACTGGCTATGATCCACATGGGTCGATAACATTATTAAATATGAATGTATTTTCTGAAGAAAAACCACTTCTTTTGGAGGCTATCAAAGCTTCTGTACTATGTAATGATGCATCACTCGAACTAAAAAGGGGAAAGTGGCTAGTTCATGGTGATCCAATGGAGGGGGCTTTATTGGTATCAGGGTTAAAGGCTGGATTAGACAATGAAGCCGAGGCTAAACAATATCCACGTACTGATCTTATTCCTTTTGAATCCGAGCATCGCTTTATGGCGACACTCCACCATAGTCACACTGGTGATGCCTTTGTCTTAATCAAGGGGGCTCCCGAGCGTATTTTAGATATGTGTGCACATCAGAAAACAGCACAGGGTGTTCAGATATTAGATAGAAATTACTGGTTACGCCGTATTGATGAAATGGCCAACCAAGGTCAGAGAGTATTGGCCATTGCTGTCAAGCCAATCAGTTATGAGCAGATGGAATTAAAGTTTAGCGACGTTGAGAATGATCTCATTTTGCTAGGCATGTTTGGCTTGATTGACCCACCTCGCGAGGAAGCTATAGAGGCAATAAGAATCTGCAATGAGGCAGGTGTTCGGGTAAAAATGATTACAGGAGACCATAGTACCACAGCTCGTGCCATCGCTCAGCAACTCAAACTTGTTAATGTCGACGATGTACTGACCGGACAAGAACTGGACTTAATGAGTGAAGATGAATTACGCCTGCGAATCCAAGACATAGATGTATATGCGCGCGTCAATCCGGAACATAAGTTGCTTTTAGTAAGACTGTTGCAGGAGCTGGGTTTAATCGTAGCCATGACGGGAGATGGAGTAAATGATGCCCCTGCGCTCAAACGCGCTGATGTAGGCACTGCAATGGGACATAGCGGTACAGAAGCAGCCAAAGAAGCTGCTGAAATGGTATTGGTAGATGATAATTTTTCCTCTATCACTCATGCTGTAAAAGAAGGACGAACCGTTTATGACAATATCAAAAAATCAATTCTTTTTATTCTCCCGACAAATGGTGGCGAAGCTCTGATCATTTTGGCAGCGATTTTATTTGGTTTTGAACAGTTACCATTAACGCCAGTACAAATTCTCTGGGTCAATATGGTGACCGCAGTTACTCTGGCATTGTCATTGGCTTTTGAGCCACCCGAAAAAAATGTTATGAAACGCTCGCCACGTAATTCCAATGAACCTATGCTGACAGCTCACCTGATTTGGCGTATTAGCTTTGTTTCCGTTATTTTGATGAGTGGGACATTCGGTCTTTATATTTTGGAAATTAAACGAGGCATGAGTATTGAGCATGCACGGACTGTGGCTGTAAATACATTGGTTATGTTTGAGATATTTTATTTGTTTAACTCACGATATTTGAAAAATAGTATATTTAATTGGGCTGGATTAACAGGCAATCGTTATGTGTTAATCGCTATTGTCATACTGATTATTTTACAGTTAGCCTTCACCTATCTTTTGCCGATGCAGTCTTTGTTTGGTACAACGAACATCGACTTAAATATATGGCTACATATTCTGCTCGTTTCTTCTTCAGTATTGTTTTTAGTCGAGTTAGAAAAATATTTTGTGCGACGTGCTGAACGAATGGAGTAATGGATAGAAGACCCGCTGTCTATTTTCCAAATTATGGCTTTTGTTAAAGAATGGTATCCAAAGCAGAGAAAGAAAATGCGGCAAGTTGTCTTTGCAAATGTTAAGGCATTAGGAGTTTAGATGAAAAAAAGTCTGATTATTATTATTACGGTTTTAGTTGTTCTTTTATTCTTATTTTTTGTTACACCAGTGCAATCAAAAAAGCATGTACTAAATAGTTCACATGAAAGTGGTAAAGCGTTTGCCTTCATAGAATGTATTCAAGATGAAACTAAAGTATCGGAATCATCAAATAACTAGTTTAATTTAAATTTTGATAAAAATGGTCCATTTGCTGATGTTTTTTAAACGGTTTTTTGGGAAAAGTATCATAGCTTTCTTCAATCATACAACCCTGGCAAATCAGGCGAGCCTTTAGTGAATCGAAATGGTGAGGTGGTTGACATGAATATTGCGTTTTTAACGGGTATATAAGTGGAGTCAATGATGCAGAATTATTTTACAAGGCAATAGTAAAAAGCTCCATAATGTAAATAGTTGGATGACATATGCGATTTAAGAAATTAATTAATGATATATCTATTCATACGCCATTTACAAAAATGGTGTTGTTATTAGTCATGTTGTGGCTAATTTTTGCTGCGGGAGTTTACCTGGCCGAAAGCGGTATTGAAGGAACGTCAATCAATTCGTATGGGAAAGCGTTATATTGGGGAGTAGCTGCATTTTCTACTGCTGTAATTGCTGATGCACCGGTATCTGGTGCTGCTCAATTAGTTGGTGGTCTGTGGATAGTGATTGGTTCGATGTTATTTTTTGGAACCATTGTAGGAACAGTTACTACCTATTTTATGAGACCAATGCAGCGCCCTTATAAAAAGATAATTGATACAATAGAGTACAACCTCGAACAGTTAAATGACCTGACGGTTGATGAGCTAGATTTATTAAAAGACACAGTCGACACATTAATCGTTCATGTCGAACACCTCAAAAAGAAACAGTCAAAATTTAACGTAGAATAATATGCTAACTCTGCTGATATTTATCATTTTAATATGTGGGTGTTTGAACGACACTGTATTCTTTATTGAATACTAGAGTTAATTATGCAAATTCGTGAGCATAACCGTTTATCGGTACTGACAAAGAAAGAAGTTAATAAAAGCACAACACGAGAAGAGTTAAGGGAACTTGAAGCGCTAGAGTTTAAGCTTATTCACCAACTTAATGGAATAGGATTAGATGAAGCTAACCCTTTTTTAAAGTGATTATCAAAATCAGTGTATTACTTGTAGTATCCACTCAAGTTTTTCAATAGCGATACTAAGGATAGAACCGTTGAACCCTATTTTTAGGCAACCGTAGTGATAAATCAAGTGCCGGTTAACCCCTAGGAATATACGTTTTAGCGGATAAAATTAAAGGAGTGTGATTAATTTGTTCCATCAAATAACAACAATACTGTTAATGCCAGTATTGATACCACAAGCTCTTTTCATCAACAAAATGACCTTATCGTTACCTGAGCCTACAGGAGATCGTTTAGGCGTTTGTGGTAGTGGCAATGAATTGAAGTTGCTCATCATTGGTGATTCCGCCGCGTTAGGTGTTGGTGTCGATGGGCAAGAAGATGCATTAGCAGGACAGTTATCATCATTACTTGGACATCATTATAGCGTTAACTGGAAATTGCTTGCAAAGACAGGTGCTACAGCTTTGGATGTATTGGACATGCTACAAAACTTGCAAGAAGAACCGTTTGATATAGTACTGGTGTCGATTGGCGTTAATGACGTCACTCATTTTACTCATTCTGGACGATGGGAAAAAAATATGAATGTAATGATCAATGTTTTGGTATCGAAATTTTCGGTGAAAAAAATACTCCTATCAAACCTTCCTCCCATGCAAGAATTTACGAAATTCCCTCAGCCTTTACGTTGGTGGTGGGGAGAGCGCTCTAAGCGGTTAAATAGCTTATTGACCGTCATTGTAGGTAACTTTAGCCAATGTACTAATTTTGATATTGATGCGTCAATTGAACCTAAGTATATCGCCAAGGATGGATTTCATCCATCAAAAATAGCCTATCAAGTTTGGGCAAATCAAGCCGCTAAAACAATTACATCGACTTTAGATGACATGAACCCGTAAGAGGTTATCAGTCTTATTTATATTTATTTAGGAGTTTTTATGAAATATTTATTATGTTGTATTGCTTTAAGTAGCTTGATCCTCATCGGTTGTGAAGGAGGACCCGATTCACCCCAAGGATTTAGTTTGCCTCAGGGTGATGTTAATAAAGGAGCAGTGGTGTTGACTAAACATCAATGTTTAGCATGCCATCATATTAATGGCATCGAACAAGCTACAGGTATAAACAACCCTGATTTAAATGTTCGTTTAGGGGGCAAGTCAACCAAAGTAAAAACATATGCTGATCTGGTGACTAGTGTTATTAACCCTTCGCATAAATTTGCTCAAGGTTACCCTCTGGCTATTATTGCTGTGGAGGGTGAATCTAAAATGAAAAACATTAATGATGTAATGACAATAACTGAATTGGTTAATTTAGTAACATTCTTGCAACCTCATTATGAATTAATACCCTATCGTAGTACTAACTATCAATTTTATGGGTATTAACCGTGTAATAATTGAAGATATAATACAGGTTAAATAATTTATATTTAGTAGGTGTGGATGGTAGTATATGGGATGATCGTGCTGTCGAATGTACAATGCAACTAGTACATTATTTTGATGTACCTATAGTTCTTGTACCTTAAATATTTTTTAGCTATATAAAAATATAACACGAACAGATTTATCTCTAATGGTGATTTATTTTGTTACTAACTGATGTCTATATGATTAAGATAGTTTAAGCTGCTCTGCTATGATGTCTATAATACTGAAGGCATTACTGTTATGCAGCACGCTATCCGAACTCCAAATATTATCAACGCCCATATTAGTCAGTCTTGTTATGGCGTTATCCACAAAAAATGCATGTGTCACTATGATTGAAATACTCGCTGGTACTTGTCGTTGTATTTGTTTCACCGCTTGTTCAAGCGTTTTTCCTGTACTGGCAATATCGTCAACAATAATAACGTCTCGATTTGTTAGGGTTACTTCGTTTTGATTCTCTTGATCATTAGTTTCTAAAGTTATAACAACATTTTTATCACCCAAACGTTCTTTAGTAGCAATCGCATAATCCCACTGATGAGGCTTGGCTATCGCTTTAACCCATTGTTCAGATTCTTGGTCAGGGCCAATCAGTACAGGTTGACTAAACTGTTGTTGTAAAAATGCAGACATAGCACTGCTAGCGTGCAAAGCAATAGCTTGATTGCTTGAAATTGCCTCACTTAAGTTATTGATGCGATGCAGGTGTGGGTCAATGGTAATAACTCGGTCAAAATAGCTACCGAGTAAATGGCCTATTATTTTTTGGCTAATCGCTTCTCCTGTATTAAAAGCAATATCTTGGCGCATGTAGCATAAATAGGGCGCTACTAAGGTAATATGTTCAACTCCTTGGGCTCTTGCTGCTGAAGCAGTTATGATTAGTTCAATGAGTTTTGCATTAGGCTGATTTAACGTTCTACATAGAATAATTTGCCTCGGTAACTTTACCGGCAAAGTCACTTTTGTTTCACCATCAGGAAATTGATGCAGTTCAACCTTTTTAAACGGGATCAATAAACTTTTGGCGAGCTGCTGACCAGGGTATAAATAGTCGTCAAACCCCAGTATTATGGTCATAGTAACTCCTAATATATAAAATCAAATAAAGTAGTTATCGTCTGTCAAGGGCGGATTTTCCCCTATATCATAAGCATTGTTTTCATCAGAAAATTGTATAGAAAATTCAAAGTCACTTTTAAAACAGGCGTATATAGTAAAAAGAGTGTCACCCTTTTTTATTTTATCGCCGACTTTTTTAATAAGATCAATACCCGCATTTTTATCTATAGGTGCGCCAGCCAGGCTTGCTATACGCGCTATTTTTAAGTTATCTATTGCGTAAATATAGCCACTTTTTTGGGCGATTACTGAATACGCTAACGCGGCCGTACTTTGTTTTTTGTTCTGTACCCCTTGTTCTGTTATTATGGCTTTCATTTTTTCAAATGCACGACCAGATTCTAAAATATCTCTCGCAATAATATAACCTTGGCCACCTCTAACATCGGGATCAAACTCTAAAATTCTTCCCGCTAAGCGTAATGATTTTTCCCTTAAATCACTAGGAGCATTTTTTTTGTTGCTTAAAACTTGCTGTACATCTCTGGCTTCTAACGCCGGACCAATACCATTACCTATAGGTTGAGAGCCATCACTAATCACCACATCGATATGTAAACCAAAGAGATCACCAATATATTCAAATAATTTCCTTAAGGCTAACGCTTCTTGATTATGATGAATTTTAGCGGACGCACCTACGGGAATATCAATAAGCAGATGGGTTGAGCCTGCCGCTATTTTTTTAGATAAGATAGAGGCTACTAATTGTCCAGTTGAGTCCATAGACAATGGTCGTTCAACTGAAATTAAAATATCATCCACGGGAGCTAATCTTGCCGTCCCTCCCCAAGTCAACATACCGCGATGCTGCTGTACAACTTTTTGCATTTGTTCTATGGAAAGCTCGACATTAGCCAATACCTCCATGGTATCAGCGGTACCTGCAGGAGATGTAATAGCACGGCTAGAGGTTTTAGGCATTAGCATACCGTGAGCGGCTATTATCGGCATTACTATCATGGTGGTACGATTACCTGGAATACCACCAATACAATGTTTATCTACCACAATAGCTTCGCCCCAGTTTAAGGTTTTACCGGTGTCAACCATGGCTTTCGTTAAAAAAAAGACTTCTTCACGTTCTAAGCCATTGTGGCTACAGGCGACTAAAAAAGCAGCGATTTCCATCTTTGAATAACGGTTTTCTAATATATCTTGGCAAATAATATGAAATTCATTTTTGTTCAGGGTTTGACCCGCAATTTTTCGGTGTACCGCTTTAAGAGAAATTGGCGGTTTAGCGGGCGCAATTCTTACGTTAACTCCTTGCTTTTTGTCTAATTGCCTAAAAGCTTGGGTACTTAAACCCAGTTCATTAATATCAACAATAGCGCAGTCATCAACAATATTTAGTACAGCAAGTACAGGACCACCATTGCCTTTTATATAGATTTCTATTTTCATTAATGCCTGAAAACCTTCGGTGCGGTAAAGAGGACAATCGCGATGTAAATAGGCAACATTTTCTTTAAAGGTATCGATGGCAACGGATTTGAGTTTTAACATTAGGTGATAAATCCTTATTACAGAGAAAAAGTTACAAAGAAACTTTACTCAGCACGTAATGCAATTACAGGCTCAAGTCTAGCCGCTTTACTCGCTGGCTGCCAACCTGCTAAGGCACCAATAACGGTAGAAATAATCAAAGAAGACATTAAGGCTAATGGTTCAAAAATAATCGGCATCGTTGGTATAAATAATTTTGCAATAAACAATAAAGTCATTGATATAATATAACCTAAAACACCACTAATTAATGCGATAATAACCGCCTCACCTAGAAAAAAATAACGTATGTGAGTGGATGAAAAGCCCAGCGCCCGAAGTAAGCCTATCTCTTGATTACGCTCGGTAACAGTAATGGTTAAAATAGTAATAATACCTACCGCACCGACAAGCAACGAAATTATGCCTAACCCTGCGGCAGCGTATTTAACGAAGCGTAAAATTGCATCTAAACTTTTTAGCATATCGTCCTGGGTGACTAGAGTGAAGTCTTCACTATGATGACGGGAAATTAACAACTTACTTACTTGTTGGCTAAATTTAGCTGTGGCAATATTTTCATGATAGAAAATATCTATTTCCATAACACTATTACGATTAAATAAACGTAATGCCTTTGCCGTTGGAATGTACACCATATCATCTAAATTTATGCCAATAAATTCACCTTTCTCTTTTAGCACACCTATAATTCTATAGCTGTGGCTACCTACATGAATTTTTTCACCTATGGCGTTATTATTTGAAAATAACTCTTGTTTTAATGTTGCGCCCAACACGGCAAAAGCTCGTGGTGTTAATATATCATCAGCGGGTAAAAACTTGCCTTGAGCGAGTGTTAATTGCCAAGCGTTTAAAGCTGGAGCTGTGATGCCTGCAACGTCAGTATAGCGTCCTCGTTGATACCATTTAATTTGGGCTGTTCCCATGACTACAGGAACGACATATTTAGCGGCGGGCAAACGCTCTAGACTGATGGCATCCTCAAGCGTAAGTGGTCGCACGGTATTAAGTAATGCACCCACACCAAAGGTTTCTGTTTTACCTGGTGTTACAGCAACAATATGACTACCAAACTGGGTAAATTCGTTTAAAATATATTGTCGTAAATTCTCGCCAATAGCATTGAGTAAGATCACGGCAGAAATTCCAACACTAAAACCAAATATGGTTAACAATGTCCGTCTCTTTTGAGCATTGACAGCGCAATAAATCCAAGTAATATAATCTGTTAATCTCATTTTATATTACCCCCTCAAAGCCAATATAGGATCAACGGCAGCGGCTTTATTGGCGGGTAACCAACTAAATAATAATGCCATGAGAAAAGACATGAATATCGCTGCGAGTGTAGACCACCAAGGTATAGCTAGCGGTATGCTTGGAAAATTAGTCTGGATAATAAAGACGATACTATAAGAAAGTATCAAGCCTGCAAGCGTACCAAAACTGGTGATAACTAAGGAGGATATAATAAAAATTAGACGTACCTCACGGACACTCGCGCCAAGTGATTTCAATAGCCCTATTTCTTCTCGTCGTTGTGAAACACTAATATAACTGACATTCATAATTAATATGCCGGCAACAATTAAACTGATAGCCGCAATAGCACCAATACTGGCGGTAACGGCAACAATAATTTTATTGAATGCACTTAACATCGCATCTTGACTGATAATCGTAATATCGGCTTCGCCTTCGTGACGCTGGGCGATGATTTTATTTATTTTTACTATGGTACTCGTTTCAAATTTGGTTTGTTTTAATTGTACTAAAATACGAAACAAGGCAGGAGAGTTAAATAGCATTTGCGCTGATCTCACGGGAATTATCACCATATCTCGCAGGTCTAACCCTAATGATTCACCACGTTGCTTCAACAAACCAATAACGCGGTATTTATATTCACCAATACGTAACCATTGCCCCAGTGGCGAGCTTTTTTTGAAGAGTTCTTTTGCTAACTTTGCACCTAGAATACAAACTGGAGTCGCGCGAGTTTCACTATTTTTAGGTAACATCCTGCCTTGTTTAATGCTTAAATTGCGTACCGTAAACATTTCTCTATTGGTGCCAATAATGATAATGTCACGTGACAATGATTGGTTCGACACGGTGGCAGTACCCGCAATAATAGGGGCAACATGGCTTATTGTTCGGATATTTTTTAGTGCTTGAGCATCTTCGATGGTTAAATCACGTGGACTGGTGCCATAAAGGGGTGGGGAAGAGCCGGTGGTTTCTTTTTTCCCTGGTAAGACAACCAACATTTTTGCCCCTAAGGTGGAAAATTCTTGTTCGATGAATAAGCGCGCACCTTCACCAATGCTTGTTAGTAATAGCACCGATGATACTCCCATGCCAATCGCAAGTAATACCATTGCACTACGTAAACGATGACGGGCCAAGGCTTGGTAACTGAACAGCCAATGATCCGCTAGGTTCATTGACTTGGCCCCTGTTGCTCATATTGCTTAATTTTTATCGTTGATAATCCTGTATCAGTGACAATTACGCCATCTACCATATTAAGTTGTCGCTGGGCGCGATTACCCAAAGCTAGATCATGAGTTACCACTAATAATGTGATGCCATTTCGGTTATAACGCTCTAAAATATCGGTAACTTCTTGGCCTGAACTTTGATCTAAATTTCCAGTAGGTTCATCGGCAAGCAATATAGTGGGTTCGGTAATTAAGGCTCGGGCAATGCCGACACGCTGTAATTGTCCGCCAGATAAATGTTTAGGTAATTGCCCAAGATGATTACCTAAACCAAGCTCAGATAATAGATCACTGGATTTTTCCCTACGCAATTTGGGTTTTACACCTGCTAACATGAGTGGTAATTCAACATTTTCTAATGCGGTTAATCTTGGGATCAAATGAAACGATTGAAAAACAAAACCGATATGTTTTCGTCTCAGCAGAGCTCGTTGCTCTTCGGTTAATACTTCGGTGTTCTCGCCCTGTAGTTGATACTGACCTGTATCGGGTCTATCGAGTAAACCGATCATATTGAGTAACGTTGATTTGCCAGAGCCTGAAGGGCCCATCAATGATAAATATTCTCCTTGTTTAATGTTAAGTTTAATATTTTGTAAGGCGTGCAGGGGCTGTTCACCCACTTGATAGGTTTTGTTAATATGACTGATATTGATAATAGCGTTATCAGTCATTATTTGTATACTCTGTTGATTTTTTCTGTCTGCGCTCTTGTGTAGATACCGCGGATAATCCTGCATGAATATTCACTATATTGGCAGCATTAATGATCACTTTATCTGCTTTTTTCAAACCTTGAGTGACTTCAGTAAACTCCCAGTTACTTAACCCTAAGCTGATATGTTTTTTCTCTATAATCCCAAGGTTATTGAGAATGTAAATGGTATTATTGTCAATAATTGCATCAGTTGGTACACGTAGATTATTACTGGCGCTAGCCAAAATTATTTCGACATCAACACTATAACCAGCTAATAAATCTGGTAGGTTTTGAGTCGTATCAAAAACAATTTCTATGTCCACTGTACGGGCTTGTTTCGCGTAATCTTGAACATAGGCCGCTATGCGTTTTACTTTACCCATAAACATCTGTCCACGAAATGCATCTAAGGTAATTCTAACGGGCATACCTAAGGCTATTTTACCTGCGTCAACTTCATCAAGGGGCGCGGTAACATAGTGGCAATCAGTCGTGAGTAAATCAATGGCTGGTGGGGTAGGTACACCGGGTGGTGATGGCGTACTAAATTCGCCTATTTCGCCTGATATTTCACCCACAGTGCCATCAAATGGAGCGACCAAATAGGTTTTTTCAATAATGGCTTGTGCTTGCGCTAACATGGATTTTGTTTGTTGCCAGCTAGCCTTAGCCGAGGAGCAAGCCGCCTTGCTTGCGTGGGCTTTGGCCTGAGCAAGATCAAATTGTCCTTGAGAAGCTAAATTTTTAGTGATTAAATTGCTCAGACGAAAGGCTTCACGTTGATCTGATTGATTGACGATACACCAACTTCGCTGGGTAAAATCAGCTGCGACAACACTGGCTTCAGCTGAGTGTACTTGCGCTTTAAGATCTTTATTCCACAAGTTAAGCAGAATATCGCCGCGTTTAACTTGCTGTCCTTCCTTAACATTAATTGCTGCTATTTGCCCTCCGACGGAAAGGGCTAACTTGGAGCGTAGGCAAGCAGTTATAGAACCTGCCCGAGTATTAACAACCGTTGTTTCGGTTAAACCAATATCAACATTGGCGGTCTCAACTGTTAGTATATCAGACTTATTTAGCTGCCAAATAATTAGGGCAGCGGCAATAAGTAATATAACCAAGCTTATTTTCTTTATCATAAAGCCCTCATAAAGGTTGATATCGTGCAATTAAGCAACTATTAACAATACGTTATCACCAGCATAGGAGAACAAGTAGCCGTCACTTTTTTAAACCAAGTTTTATAGCTTTTAATAGGCCCAATGTTGCGAGATGCGAACCGTCCACTTACTTCTACCTGAAGGCTTATAATGTTAACTGTTATATTTATCGGTTAGAGTATAAAATTAAGCTATGGTGCTAATTATCATATAATATTTTTACCAAAATCGTTTTTATTCTTTGAAGCGTACGGCTAATACATCACATGTTGCCCCGTGTAAAATGGCATTAGTGGTAGAGCCTAATAATAATTGTAAACCATGCACACCATGACTGCCTGCTATAATTAAATCAACGTTTTCCTTTTCGGCAAAAGCTAATATTTCCCCACTGGTATGTCCTATAGGTATATGTAAGTCTTGCTCTGTAAGCTTGAGTCTTTTAACCAAAGGTTGCAGTATATCTTTGGCACGCTCTTCTAATATTCTTGTAGTACCAATGCTATCTGAAGAGTCTAAACCGGGAATGACACCGTAAACACCACCGTAATAAACGTTAGGTATAGGTTCTACTACATGGATAACACTCAGTTTAGCTTGAGTGAGCTGCTGTAATTGCGTAACTTTGTTCTCGATGTAGCTTTTAGTCTCATTCAACTCGGTTGCAAATAAAATATGTTTATACATAAATGTATCCTGCTTGTTAGATAACAATATTTTGTTTATAGCTTGCTTGCATAACATTAACTTGGTATTGATGTTTTAATTTTTGTGCGAGTACTTCCATCGCTGCTTCTTCGCCGTGAACAAGTACTACGGGTGGATTATTTTCAAAACCGAGGTACCAATCTAGCAACCCTTGTTGATCAGCATGGGCGGAAAAACCACCGATGGTGTGAATAGTCGCATTAACTTGTATTTTTTCACCCCATAAATTAATGTTCTCACAGCCATCAACCAGTGCTCTACCTAATGTACCTCTCGCTTGAAAGCCAACAATTAGCACATGCACATTTTTACGCCAAATATTATGTTTAAAATGGTGTTTAATTCGACCACCCGTACACATACCACTACCGGCAATAATAATTGCCCCCGAGTTTATTTGATTAATTTTCATTGAATAATTAGTCGTTTCTGACATATTCAGATTAGTTAAATCAAATATACCACCATGGTCTTGTTCAATATTTATCGCTTTTTTATCGTAAACTTCGCTATGTTTGGCATAAACATTCGTCGCTTTAATACCCATAGGACTATCGAGAAAAATTTGCCAATCACCTAGCTGCCATTGCTCAAAGTGTTGTTTAAATTCATAGAGTAACTCTTGTGTTCTCCCAACGGTAAAAGCAGGAATTAATATATTACCTTTACTGCTTTTTGCATCAGCAATAATCTCACCCATTTCTTGCCAAGTATCCTCCCAACTTCGATGTAGCCTATCACCGTAAGTACTTTCCATTATTACTAAGTCCGCATGTTTAACTTTAAATGGGTCACGTAAAATTGGTGCGTTTTTATGTCCTAAATCGCCGCTAAATACTATTTTTTTACTTACACTATTTTCAGTCAGTGTTAATTCAACAATAGCCGATCCAATAATATGACCCGCATCTCTAAATGTTAGTTTAACGCCTTGGCATATTTCAATTTCCTCATCATAATTAACCCCTTTAAAATACTGTAATGTTGTGTCTGCTTCTGCCGTAGTATAAAGAGGTTCAATTAATGCTAAGCCCTTACGTTCGCGTTTTTTATTTTCCCAACGAGCTTCTTTTTCATGAATATAACCTGAGTCTACTAGCATAATTTTACATAAATCTACGGTGGCATTATGTGTATAGATACAACCATGAAAACCCTCTTTTATTAACATAGGTAATCGACCCGTGTGATCAAGGTGTGCATGACTGACGATAACGGCATCTAGATCAGCGACATCAAAAGGGAAAGGATCACGGTTGTGTCGTTCATGCTGATAAGAACCTTGTAACATGCCACACTCCAGCAGAATGTTTTTGTTGTTAACTTGAACCAAATAGCAAGAACCGGTTACTTCTCGTGTAGCCCCTAAAAATTTAATATTCATATAAACTCCTGTAATTATTATTGTGGATAATATTGATATTTGGTTTGTCCATAAGGAATGAATTCATAATAGGGATGTAAAAAAGCAACTAAATCAATAAGTTCTGTAACAGTAATGACATCATTAAAGTTTTTCATTTTTGATACACCTTCTGATGTTTTTTCTATGTCCGAATAAAGACGTGAAAATTTATGAGAAGGATTGATTATCGAAGTGACTAATTCAGCGTAAGTTACTAGGTGAGTTTTATCGCTGCCAATAAGAACAGATATATTTTTGTTTTGTGCGATACTGCTGTCCTCAATGCCTTTAAGTGAGTGACAAGCTAAACATTTGTATTCTAAAAAGACCCTTTCTCCTATTTTACTATCCCCTTTAGGCAGGCTAAATCCTAGAGGTGAATCAAGCCCTTTATTACAGCTATAAAGGGCTAATGACATACTAATGAGTAATATAAGCATGGTATATTTCATTATTATCCCTTAATTTTGTCTTTGACAGAATTCACTAAACCGCTGATCAGCTCCATGGGTATAGGAAAAATGATAGTAGAATTTTTCTCGCCCGCAATTTCAGTTAATGTTTGTAAATAACGTAGCATGATGGCATCAGGCTCTTTGGCAAGTTTGTTGGCTGCTTGAGTTAGTTGAGTAGATGCTTCCATTTCACCTTTAGCGTGAATAACTTTCGCTCTACGTGTACGTTCTGCTTCAGCTTGTCTTGCAATGGCGCGTATCATACTTTCATTTAAATCAACGTGTTTAATCTCGACATTAGAAACTTTTATGCCCCAACTGTCGGTTCTAACATCTAAAATAGTTTGAATATCAGCATTTAACATCTCTCTATTAGCCAACATTTCATCTAACTCATGTTGTCCTAATACAGAGCGCAGGGTGGTTTGTGCTAGCTGAGAAGTCGCCTGTAAATAGTTTTCGACATTGATAATGGCTTTTTGCGGGTCAATGACTCTAAAGTATATAACCGCGTTAACTTTTACTGAAACATTATCGCGACTGATAACATCTTGGCTGGGTACGTCCATGACTACAATACGCAAATCAACTTTAACCATTTGTTGAATAAAAGGAATAACAATAATAAAACCAGGCCCTTTGACTTTATAAAATCGTCCAAGTAAAAATATAACCCCTCGTTCATATTCTCGTAAAATTTTAAATGCACTAAACAAAAGCGCAAGAAGTAAAAATATGATTGAGCCGGTGAATAATTCAGTATTAGTAAATAATAGTGTCATTACTTTATTCCTTAGTATTGGCTGTCATTGTTGTTTGTTGTACTAAAACCAGAGTTAAACCATTAATGGCTTTCACTTGTACTTGTTGATTTTTTTTCAATCGCTCTTTACTACTAGCCGCCCAACGCTCGCCATTAAACAATACGAAACCATTATCAATGAAATCATCCTCTACTGTGACCCAAGCATTAATTATTTCTTCTTGACCACTGACAATTTTACTTTTTCGTGCTCGGTAGATAACACCTAGAGCAAACATGATAAATATCGTAGATATAAAAGCCAAACCTCCAATTAACGGGAGCGATACTTTAAATTGGTCAAGTTGCGTGTCGAATAAAAATATCGATCCGATAACAAAAGCGCCAAGACCTCCAACACCAAATACACCAAAACTTGGTATAAGTGATTCCATGAGCATTAACACGATTCCTAACAAAAGTAAGGCAACACCTACAAAATTTAATGGTAATAACTGAAAGGCATATAAAGCGACAAGTAAGGATATACCTCCAGTGATACCGGCAATACCTACGCCAGGGCTGTAGAACTCTAATAGCAAACCGTAAATACCCAGTAACATCAATATGTAGGCAATATTAGGATTGGTTATGGTGGCAATAAATTGGCTGCGCCAATCTGGATTTTTGCTAACTATACGAGCATTATTCAATGATAATTCTATCTTTTGCTGTTTTATTGATATCCTCCTGCCATCTAGTTTATTTAATAGTGCTTGTGGAGATCGGGCTATTAAGGTGATGACATTTTCTTTTAGTGCTTCTTTTGCTGTTAATGTTGCAGCCTCTGTAACTGCTTTTTCAGCCCATAGTTCATTACGTGAACGTAATTGTGCTAGTGAGCGAATATAGGAGATGGCATCATTTAATACTTTTTTCTCCATTGTAGAAGGTGTAATTACTTGTTCTTTATTCTTTGTAGACGATGTCATTGGAGCCGAAATATTAACTGGCGTTGCTGCACCAAGCGTTGTAGCAGGAGCCATAGCGGCAATATGACAAGCATATAATAGGTAAGTGCCTGCGCTAGCCGCACGTGCACCTTGTGGGTAAACTAAACAGGCAATTGGAATGTTTGAGTTTAAGATACTCTGATTAATATCTCTTAGACTAGCGCTTAGACCACCAGGAGTGTCGAGTGTTATAATAATTAAAGGGATGTTATTAAGCATGTTAGCGCTGTCTATTTCTCGTACTAAATAGTCACTAATTGCAGGTCCTATGGCACCTTTAATGGTTAATAATGGCACAAATGATTGGTTTGCATTAATATTTTTTTCTTGTTGAGATAAATTTACTAGTTGTTTAGATAGCTGTGTTTCTGATGACATTATGGGTTCTGCTGAGATAACAGCGCTACAAAAAAACCAAAACATCCCAAAAAATTTACACATAGTTATTTCCACAAATGAATTAACAATCTAGTTACAATAAGTAGTTAACTCTGATTATCGATAAAAAACACTGATATATATCACTAAAACTCCTGATTTTTAGTCATTAACGAAAATACTAACTTTTTGAGGGTGATATTATTAGTGTTTGTGATGATGGACTAAGGTAGTTAGTAGCAGCAGACTATAAAGCGTTATCGTCTACTAAAATAATGATTAACTGGTATTTCCCCAGCCCTTTATAAATCAGGTAGATAGTTTAGTTGAGGCGATGAAACCTAATGAGTTCAGTGCTAATATAGCGCCTTTATTTTTATTAATAGAAAGAACAAGTAATCTGCCTCTCTTCTTTCTTCAATGTAACCCTTTTTATTATGCAATTATTAAGATCAACCCAACACCCAAGCCTTCCTGACCTTGAAGGGACTTGTTTAACTCGAAAAGCAACTCGAGCCATTGTCCTTGAGGGTGAAAATATATTATTACTCTATACTGAACGCTATCACGATTATAGTTTACCAGGCGGTGGCGTTGACGAAGGTGAGTCACTGACGGATGGTCTAAAAAGAGAGCTAAAAGAAGAGACTGGAGCACAAAATATTGAGGTGTTATCGGAATTCGGTTTATATGAAGAGTACCGTCCTTGGCATAAAGAGCATTTTGATATTATTCATATGCTGTCATATTGTTACACCTGTAAAATTAGCAAAACTTTGGCTGAAACAGCATTTGAAAGTCATGAAATTCAAAACGGTATGAAACCTGTTTGGGTAAATATATTTGAAGCTATTCAGCACAATGAAAACACAATTAAAGTCAGCCCTAAAAAAGGTCTATCTATTGAAAGAGAAACCTTTCTACTGAAGAAAATTGCGCGAGCGTTAGACAGTAATTAGTGAGTAATGTCAAAGAATTAAATATTACTCACATAGCATCAGTAAGAGAATAAGGTTAACGTTAATGGAAAAAAAATTTATCACTGCACAAGCGTTATTAGAAGATTCGTTTCGTTTAGCGGCTAAAGTTTATGACGATGGATTTAGACCCCAATTTATTGTTGGTATTTGGCGAGGTGGTGCTCCTATTGGTATTGCTGTTCAAGAATATTTTGATTATAAAAAAGTAGATACTGATCATATTGCGGTTCGTACTTCATCTTACTATGGAATTAACCAGAAAAGTAAAGAAATTACAGTACACGGTTTACATTATATCATTGAAAATACCACCCCTGATGATGGCTTGCTAATTGTTGATGATGTCTTTGACTCAGGTCGTAGCATTAAGGCACTTATTACCCAGCTTGAGTTATTAATGCATAACAACATACCTAAAGATATTCGTACGGCTTGTACTTGGTATAAGTCAGCAAATAAACAAGTAGATATTACGCCTGATTATTATGTGCATGAATCAAAAGAGTGGTTAGTTTTTCCTCATGAGTTATCTGGCTTAACGCCAGATGAAATTAGTACCGGTAAAAGCGACTTAACCAACATTAAAGACTTGTTTATATAGTCTACTCATCTATCACACTTAATTAAAAGGGTGGTAATAACCATGGATGCGATGGGCTACCATAAAGCGATAGCGAAAATACCATTTATAAAACAGCAGGTGTTATTAACTTGAAATATCAGTAAGGCTGTTGATTAGGCACTTACTCTTAAGTCCATAATTTTTGGTATTGGACTTAAGGGGTAGGGCAGAATAGAATAGTTTTAATCTCAATTCTTGTTCTATAGTCTTTATGCGAAAAATAACTCCTGCACCTTTATATCCAACTTATGCCGAACTATGTGAATTAGATAATGCTGATTACCCAGCACTTAATGATTTTATAGCGATCAGTCCCTCATGGAGCTTAAATCATTGGCAATGGGGAAAATCATTTCTTGAGTATACGGGTCGAAATAAATCTGTTCATACTTATGATAGATTTCGTAATGAAATTGAGAAGTTTTTATTATGGTCATTTCTCGAAAAAAAATCTCCTATAAATGAATTACGCAAAACTGATATTTTAGAATATGCCGATTTTTGTTGGAAACCTCCTATAAATTGGATAGGCACCAGTAGCCAAGAAAGATTCAAGCTTAACAACAGTTACTTTATTTCAAATGATTTATGGCGACCGTTTAAAATGCAAGCGGCTAAAAGCCAGATATCTAAAGAGGTTGATAAGAAAAAATATCGTCCCTCACAACAAACATTAACGTCTACATTTACTGCCATTATTGTGTTTTATAACTACTTGATGGGTGAAGAACTGTGCCATGGAAATCCTGCACAAATCGCTAAAAAGGATTGCAAGCACTTTATTAGCGATGCACAAGTAAAAGAAGTGAAAAGGTTATCCAGCCCTCAATGGCAATACTTATTAGATACAGCAGTATCTATGGCCAATGAAGACCCTTTATATGAACGAAACCTTTTTGTAATTGCCTCATTAAAAACGTTATTTTTACGAATTTCAGAGCTGTCTGAACGTGATCATTGGTCACCTATTATGGGACATTTCTGGCAAGATGAAGATCAAAACTGGTGGTTAAAAATATTTGGAAAAGGCAAAAAGCTTCGTGATACAACGGTGCCGCCTGATTTTATGCCTTTTTTAAAACGCTATCGTTTATCGCGTGGACTTTCTGGGCTTCCAACAAGCGGCGATAATAATGTGTTGGTTGAAAAAGTGCGTGGTCAAGGAGGAATGACATCAAGGCATCTCAGGCGTTTAGTGCAATGTGTATTCGATCAAGCCTTTATGCTAATGAAACAAGTTGAAGGTGAAAATAAATCTATAAAACTTAAAGAAGCGACGACACATTGGCTTCGACATACTGGCGCAAGTATGGAAATTGAGCGTGGTCGCGCTTTAAAAGATCTTTCTGAAGACTTAGGTCATGCGAGCATGGCAACAACAGACACTATATATGTTCAGTCAGAAAATAAAATTAGAGCTGAAAGTGGTCGAAAACGAAAAGTTGATTAACGGCATGTTAAATAGTAAAAGTGACGACTGAACCATAACGGCTTAAAACTGACAATATAGTGCACACCCACTAAGTCCGATACTAAAAGGTATCGGACTTAGTGGGTGTGCATCAGTATAATAATAAAGCCGACAATCGTTTTCACAAGGAATGCTATCGCCATCCCTTTTAGTGTTTGGTCGTTGATTAATGAAAAGGTCAGCTTCTGAATGAAATATCATTTGGCGACAATACTGTTGGCCATCACACCTATATTGTAAATGGGCACTTAATCACTAATCTCTTGACGATGATATTTATTGTCGTGATGGCTTAGTTAATGGTGCATTACTTTTTAATCGTTGATAGATAAACTAGCGATAATTATCACAGCACGTATTAATAAAACGTTACTGTTATGCTGAATGATTTATTAATACATAAGGCGTATATCTTTTTATTAATTTAGCCGCTACATTTTTTATACGACAATTAAGCGCTTTATCATTATACTCGCTTAAGTTTATTCAATTGAGTTAACCCTAATTCGTTATTATTTTTCCGCTTTTAAATTTTTGGTACATAAGGATTACATTGAATGCTATTTCAAATAAACAGTTAAATAATATAACATTACAATTACTTAGGTGACACTAATGATAATTATTTTTATACACAAAGCCGTTAGAGATTACATAAAATCTTGCGTAATAAGATAAATCTCAATACATATTACCTTTTAAAATATGTATTTTAATAAGTTATATTTTTAAAATACATATTTTAAAATCAACATGCTAAACCATTTAAATAACAATAAATTCAATGGTTTAGCATGTTGATTTTTTTTGTTTTTCAAGCCTACCAAGTAACTCCTATTTACAATAAAACTAATCTTCATTACCTGTATAGCTAACCGCTTTGTTTGCAATTGAATAGGAAAATCCTTTTGATATCAAATGCCGTAACGCTTTCTGTTTTAACTTCAGCTCTTCAATCGGATCTTCGCCAAACTTTCTTATTTTTAAGGTTAGTGCTTTGTCAAAATAATCTTCGTCGGTTGTTTCTATTGTACTAACGCAATCATTGATTGTTTGGGATGAGAAGCCTTTTGCATACAGTTTCTCTTTTATTTTGTTAGGCCCAATGTTTTTCTCTTTTAGAGCAACCGTTAAACGTTCTGCGTAACGATGGTCATCCACAATTCCCCGCTCTATGAGATAATCTAGTGCGGGTTCATTGAATTGTTTATCGTCCTTAAACAATAAATTCGCCTTTTGTAGTAGTGTTTTAGCTGAGTAATCACCATACCTTTCGATCATCCACTGCATATAGGATTTGACGCGTTCATAAGAAATCACTTGTGGCTTCGTATCTTGCTTTTTAGTATACATAATAAGGTTAAATCCTATTACCCAGTATTCGTTAACTATTGAAAGTACAGCATAATTTTTTGTATTTTACAACCAACAACCCGAACGATTTAATGGAGTATTCTACGCCCTACTCACTTTTTTGTGCCTATGACGAACAATCTATTTTAGGGATATCTCGCCATTGACTAGTATATTGAGGGCTTAAAAATTCTCGTCGCATTTGCCATTTTTCATGGTGCCCTTCAGTGGCAATTTTTAATGTACTATCACCGTATCTATGATTCACATTATCTAAGCATTTCATTAAATCACCATTAGTATGATCGGGCATAAATAAGTCAGGCTGTAAAAACGACCTACTATTTAACTCTATTGCGCCCACTCCACAACGGTAAAATTTTACACCTTCACAATAAATAGCATTAATAATACTATTTATTGCTTGTGCCATTTTACAGGTATTATCGGTCGGCATAATAAAAGAATAAACAATTGCTTGTTTATAATATAACGGATCATGTGGGGAATTTGATGCAAATATCATTAATTTTTTAATGAGTGAATACTGCCTTCTTGCTTTTCTTCCAACCGTGGCTGCATGTGTTACTAATGCAGCCCGTAATTCATTCTTTGTTGTAATGCGTTGCCCGAAACTTCGCGTTGAAAAAATTTCTTTTTTGGGTGATTTTACTGTATCCCAAGACAAGCAGCTGATGCCATTTAATTCATTTACTGTTCGTTCAGTCACTACGCTAAATTGTTGTCGTATATTCTTAGGGTTTTGCTTTGATAACTGAACCGCATTATTAATGCCTTCAAGCTTCAAGCGTGCTGCTACTTTACGTCCAACACCCCATACATCTTCTACATCCATACGCCTTAGTATTTCTTGTCTACTTATTTTACTATCAATAACCGCTACGCCATTAAAACCAGATAGCTTTTTAGCCGCATGATTTGCGGCTTTTGACAGTGTTGCTGTTTCACCGAAACCAACCCCAACAGGAAGCCTAGTTTCTTTCCAAATAGCTTTTCTTATTTGATGCCCGTATTCATGCCAATCTTTTATACCACTTTCATAATTCTCAAAATATAAGAATGATTCATCAATTGAATAGATATATTGGTTATCACAAAAACGGCTGATTACGTTCATCATTTTGTCGCTTAAGTCCGCATATAACTCATAGTTAGATGAACGAACAACCACGCCATACTCTTCAAGAAATGATTTTATTTGAAAATACGGCGCAAATTTTGGAATACCAAGACGTCTTGCAATGGGACAAACCGCACAAATACAGCCATCGTTATTGGTTAACACAACAACAGGTTTATTACGTATGCTTGGGTCAAACACTTTTTCCGCACTGGCATAAAATGAAACCGCATCAACTAGAGCATACATGCAGCTAACTCTGGAGACTTATGATGTAGACGAATAGAGCGAGTAACAACGCCTTCCAATGAAAACTCATCTTCAGGCGTAATTGACACTGGGGCAAACTCAGCAGATGCAGATAATAACCGAGCTTTTTTCTTATCAATTAATTTACAGACAAAACAGCCATTATAATTTGCAACAATAACGTCACCATTTTTGGCCGTTAGCGATCTATCTACAATTAAAATATCACCATCAAATATCCCTACCCCTTTCATTGACTGTCCTGAGGCCTGCCCAATAAAAGTTGCATTAGGATTTTTTATAATTAATTGATCCAGCGATAGACCTAACTCTTTATATTCTGCTGCTGGAGAATCAAAGCCAGAGATACCGGCTTCTGCAACTATTGGAATGACTTTCATATAAAACCGCACTATAATAAACTGTAATTATATACAGTATAGTGCGGTTTACTTAATTTATGAAGTGTTAAGTATAATAAGTTTAATTTATATCGGTTGTTCAAGAGCCGGTAATGATAGGTAATGACATTTACTTTTTACTTAGCGTAGCTCTATAATTTTTCTCTAGCCAACCATTGTTAGTTAACATTAACTTTAGGAATGTTTATGACTCATAAACTTTTTAGTATACATACTGCCTCTGATATTTATTTGCTTTCCCTGCAGTCTAAACAAAGTCGCGTCACGATAAAGTCTCTTCTTAATATTATTGCTTTTAGGTTTGCTAAAAATAAACGGCATCAAGATTATGACTGGTCACAATTACATTATGAAAAAATTCTCATGTTACTTTCTGATTTATCTAATGAAGGGAAATCACCGGCCACTATCAATGTGTACCTTTCAGCACTTAAAGGCGTTGCTAAAGAAGCTTGGCGTAAAAAATTATTGTCTGTTGAAAACTATCAACATATTAAAGAGATAAAACGCTTTAAAGGGACTCGTAGTATTAAAGGTCGCGCGTTAGATCTTGACGAACTCAATGCTCTGATTGATTATTGTATGGCTCAAGATGGTGTGATCGCTATGCGTGATGCTGCTGTCATTGCCTTAGTATACGGTGCAGGTTTACGCCGTCATGAAGCTGCAGGCCTTATGTTATGTGATTTGAACGTTAGAGATGGCTCAATAAAAGTAATGGGTAAAGGTAATAAAGAACGAATAAATGCCCTGCATGATCGAAATTTAGAAATCATTGACACCTGGCTAGATGAACGCGGATTAATGCCTGGGCCTTTATTTTTACGAGCGAGAAAAGGTAATCGTTTGATCAACGAGCCAATTTCAGGGCAAACAATTTATGATATTGTTATTCGCCGTTATAAAGAAGCCGGTTTACAGAGATTAACGCCACATGATTTACGTAGAACCTTTGCGACTAAGTTACTAGAAAATGGTGAAGATGTATTCTTAGTGCAGGATTTAATGGGCCATTCGTCAGTTGAAACAACAAAAAATTATGATAGACGTGATGAAAAAGCCAAGACAAAAGCAGCAAAAGCACTGCCTTTTTAATGAGCTACACTATTTTATAGGACTTACTTTCATTGCTAGTTGCGGATCAAACCTAACCTGATGCCAATTCATACGCCAGTCTAAATGAGGGCCAGTGACTCGCCCTGAATTACCTACTTTAGCAATGACTTGTCCTTGCTTTACTTTATCACCCACTTTTACCATTGAAGCGCTTAAGTGTAAAAAGTTGGAGGTGATGCCATGACCGTGATCAATCACCAGGGTACCTCCAGAATAAAACATATCGGGCACCCATAATAAAACAGTGCCACTGGCAGGTGCTTTTACGGGGGCACCAATTTGTCCCGCATAATCAACACCAAAATGTGGGTTTTTAGGCACGCCATTATAAAAACGCTGACTACCGTAAACGCCCGTTATGCTAGAGCTTCTTGGTGCAATAAATCCCTGGCTAAAAGCCGTTAAGTTACTGGATATTTTGCGCACCTTAACTATTGCAGCGCGATCTTCACCTGCACGAACATTGGCTTTTTTATTGGGGTTCATGATTTTTTTACTAATACCTTCAACACGAGATATTTTATAATCACGTGTTGAAGGGGTAAACGTTTGTGTTTCTATTTTTCCTGTTGTCGAGGTAACCGTTAAGGTGTATTGCGTTTTATCATCACGAGAAAACGCAAACACATAATCACCTTGCTTAGATACCGTTAGTGCTGTCTTATTTAATCTTACCCTATTGTTAGCATCTGTTTTGCCGATAACTAAACCACCCTGCTTTATTTCACCTGACAGCTTAATTTCGGCTTGAGCACTTAGAACAGGTAAAGTACCTAAACTAACAATGACCAAAGTATAACGTTTTTTCAGTTTAAACACTGACAATCGCCCCTTTAGCAACACCTTCATAGGCGATAACTTTAACCGTTTTGCTTGCTAGTTCTTTTTTAAGTTGTCTGGCAATAAAATCGGCGAGTAACTCTACTGTTGAGTCACAATCAACGACATCAAGCACTTTACAGTCAACCGCAATATCGAATCGACCTTGTGGTGCGGTGTAACTAAAATATTGGTGATCGGGTGTTAAATTGTTCTTTGCTAGTGCAGACAACTGAATGTCGTTGGCAGAAATTCTATCGGCTTCACTAGCAATATAGATATCTTTCCAGCGCTCACACCAAGCCGCTTCTAATGTAGCGTCTCTTTCATCATCCACACAAATTTGAATTTTAGATCTATGTCCATGGGCAATTCGCTGACAATTACCATCATGAAGTTTTAAACCATGGGTGTAATGATAATAGTCAGTGGTGATGTTTTCAGGACGCAAAATCAAGGTTAACCCTTTCACATTTGCAGGTAGCTGGGCCATAATGATGGCATTCAAGTGCTCAGTGACGGTGGCAACGTTTATAACTAAACAATCAATTTGAGCAAAAGCACAATAAGGTGATTGCATATAATAATTAGCACGATCGCTATGGTAATCAAGGGTTTTATGATTTGAGTGATGAGGTGAATCAGCTAAAGTCAATTCATCAGCCTGCATTGGTAAAAGTAACTTATGATCAACAGCGTCATCAATAATAGCCTTGATCTGTTTTTTAACAATGGCAAAATCAAGCACCATCGATTGCTCATTTAACGAGCCATCAAGTAACACATCAACGATCCAGCTTTCACCCACAATACCGCGCTCTTTACAAAGGTAAGAGAAATCAATCACGGTTAAATCATTTACAAATAATTGCATTTTTATCCTTTAAACTCACTTTACTTAATCTTCAACTTGCCAAGCAATACTGTCATCACCACGAACAGGTACCACAACATCATTGCCAAAGTTTAATGTTGCAGGTACTTGCCATGATTTTTTAACTAGTGTGATTGTGTCTTCATTAACAGGTAACTGATAAAAAACTGGGCCATTTAAACTAGCAAAAGCTTCTAACTTATCTAACGCATCTTCTTGTTCAAATACTTCAGTGTATAGCTCTATTGCCGCATGAGCTGTGTAACAACCGGCACAGCCACAAGCTGATTCTTTAGCATGCTGTGCATGAGGCGCAGAATCAGTACCTAAGAAAAATTTGTTATTACCACTAGTTGCAGCCTCAATAAGCGCTTGTTGATGAATATTGCGCTTTAAAATAGGTAGGCAGAAGTAGTGAGGACGAATGCCGCCAACTAACATATCGTTACGGTTATATAGTAAATGATGTGCGGTAATAGTTGCTGCGACGTTTTTACCCGCACTTTGCACAAAATCTACTGCATTTTTGGTGGTGATATGCTCTAACACTACGTTAAGATCAGGATAGCTAGCAACTAACGGGGCCAATATAGTATCAATGAACACTTGCTCACGATCGAAAATATCAATGTCATCCGTGGTAACTTCACCATGAATCAGTAACGGCATACCAACGCTTTGCATTGCCGCAAATACGGCCTTTAACTTAGCAACATCGGTAACACCAGAAGAAGAGTTAGTTGTTGCGCCAGCAGGATATAATTTTGCCGCATAAACAATGCCTGACTCTTTCGCCTCAATAATATCCTGAGCACGGGTATTGTCTGTTAAATAAAGCACCATTAAGGGTTTAAAATGCTTATTTGGTGAAGCCGCCATAATGCGATCATAGTAGCTTTTTGCCAGCTCGGCATTCGTTACTGGTGGTACTAAATTTGGCATAACAATAGCGCGGCCAAAATAGCGACTAGTATCAGCCACTGTATTTTTTAATACCTCACCATCGCGTAAATGTACGTGCCAATCATCAGGGCGAGCAATAGTAATAGTACTGATTTGAGATGTCATTATAGTTATTTCCAATATTGTTGTATTTTCAGACTAACTTAACTAAATAAGATAAGTCTTTGATATTTTATTTAAAATTAAATTCGTTGCGTAACACGTAACCATAAAAAAATCCTTTAACGTGTTATTCAAGTGGTTCTGACTCGCCATTTATATCACTGGCATTAGCAAGCAATATTTGTAATTGCTCTTTCAAGTTGGGTGGTACTTTATAAATAATAATAGAGTCATTATGCGGATTATAAACCACATCTTGACCAAAATGGCTGCGCTCAAAACTTAAGCTTATACCATTACCATAACCCGAATATTTAGTGATTTTATTAACCACAGTCTGATCATGGGGAAATGACTCTTCAATCGGGTATGATTGTTGTTGGCAAAACTGATAAAAATCTTGGCTCTGACCAGTAGAATCTGTTGTTGTATGACCTATAACTTTGCCGATTTCTTGTATTGAAACATCCTGTGAACTGGATTTTTGTTCTTTACAGTAACTTAACAATTCTTTACGTGTTTGTTGTTTTTCACCGGCATCTAATTGGTTTACAGCAACATAATCTTCAACTGCGCGAACTAAGGTTTGTGTTTGCTCTTTTGAGTTTAAACCTTCTTCACAGCCTAAAAAGTCTAGAAAAAAGTCAGAGACTTTACGTCCCGCACGGCCTTTAATAAAAGAAATATAACGGTTACCACTGGCATTTTGTTGATAATCAAATAAATCAATGCGTGCCGCTAATTGTAATTTATTGATATCTAAATGCTGATCGGCAGAAATATTAAGTTCACCATCAACACTATAATGCTCAGACACCGGAATAACGGCCACAAGTAAAAATCGTCCGCCCATATATTCGTAATGACAAACAATAAGATAACCGGTTTCGTCTAAATCATATTTTTCAATTTCATTTTTTAAACTGTTTGCTGCTTGAATGCTAAAGTTAAAAAAGCTTTGCTTATTATTAAAATAGCTTTCCATCAAATCAACAAAGCGAGCAGTTTTTATTCCACTGTTGTTACTACTATTTTCAGTGCTGTCGGCAAGATTACCTGCCATTGGCATGGTAGTGAAACTGCCATAAGCCTTACTAGCCTTGCTATTATAGATAGCATGTAAACCATCAACAAATGCCGTTATTTTAGTACTCGTCCCACCTTGTTCAGGTTTTAAGTTTTCAGGACCTAAGCGGAGTGATACTTCTCCTGATTCTTCTTTTTTAGAAAGAAAATGTAACGCAATATTTGAAATGATTAAACTCATGTAATACTCATATTAATACTGAAGTGACTTTATTAGTATATTGTTCAGGCATTTGATAAACTAACGCAATTAAATTTATCATCAGCAATTAAGTGTCATTATGCCCATTGTATCGAAATACTCCAACGAACGTGTAGAAAAAATTATTCAAGAATTGATGGATGTTCTTGTTAACGAATCAGCAACCACTGATTTAGCCTTAATGTGTTTAGGCAATACTATCACCAACGTTATTAGCAAAATCCCTGCTGATCAGCAAAGTACTATTGTAGACAATTTTAGCCGCGCATTAAAACAATCTATCCAAAAAACTCATTAGTACTTACAATTAAAGATAAAAACAGAGAAGAATAATCATCAATGGTCTCTTTTGATACAAAAAGCTATAGCAAAAAACTGTTACATTTAATTAGCTGGAGCCATTGGTTCACTTTTTTTAATATTATTGCCGCTATCATCCTATCCTCTTATTATTTATTTAGCGAAACAGCACCCGATACCTTATTAGGACAAATATACCTCATTACAACGTGGGTTAGTCATATTGCTTTTTTAACCTTTATGAGTTTTATCTTGATTTTATTTCCACTCACACTAGTGTGGCCAAATACCAAGGTAATTCGTACGAGTGGATCCATTATTTTTACGTTTGGTCTGCTACTACTAATCCTTGATGGTTTTATTTATAGCCGTTTAGGATATCACTTAAATGCTTCTTCTAGCTCACAAATTATCGAATTGATAAAAGAAATAGTACAAACTAATAGTTTTTTTTATCTTGTGAGTGGCGCGTTAGCGATTGTTATTTTAGGATTCGAATTTACGCTAAGTAATTATGCTTGGAAACATTTGAAACAACTACAAAAAACAATTTTTTCCCGTTTTGTCATTGTCGTCTTAGTATTAGCTTTTTTCTTTAGTCACTTAACTCATATTTGGGCCGATGCAAATCTTGATTATGACGTATTACGCCAAGACACTGTATTGCCGTTATCATATCCCGCAACAGCAAAAACACTGCTAACCAAGTATGGTTTGTTTGATATTGATAATTATATTGAGCGAACAACGAGCCCGCTCTCTTTTAGTCGTGCTATCCCTAATTATCCTCAACTAAGTGAATCGCAATGTTCAAAAACAACCGCAACAACACAATCGGTATTTTTAATACTTACTGACGAACAGTTAAATAGGCGTCAATTACAGCAGGTTGAACGTCGTATCAGCGTGGCAAATTATCAGCTGAACAACCATGTAGATACGGCATTATTAGATAATAGTTGGTTTAATCTCTTCTATTCATTACCAAGCATTTACCAAAAAGATATCATAGCGCAGCAAACTAAACCCTTATTATTTCAAGTGATTGAACAGCAAAATTTAGCTAGCAGTTATACATTAATCAGTAAAAAAAATGCTGAGGGCAATAGCAATACTTTGTGGTTTAACGATTTATTTATTGAAAAAATTCAACTTAATGATATTTCTTCTCTTATTTTCGCTGACAAATTAAATAGTAAAAAACCTGGTTTACATTTGATTTATTTTAAAAGTACACCACAAGAAAGTGAACACAACAATAATAGTCGCTATCAGTTTGAACTATTTGTTGATGCAATATTATTAGCCCAACAACAAAAAAAACATAAAGATATTATTTGGATAAGCTCGTTAGGGAATCAAAATATAAATACTCGATTAGCACTTAAGCCAGCATTGTTGATTATACCAAATGAAACTAATACCGATGCTAAAGCGATAAGCCAATTAACTAGCCATATGGACTTACAACCCACCCTAATAACTAATTGGCTTGGCTGTGATGTTGACAATAAAAGTTATAGTAATGGCACAAATCTATTAACGTTGAATAAAGATAGAGTAATAGCGAATACGTCTGCTGAAGGTCTGATGATTTTTAATAAATATAAATCTGTATTCATTGACCAAAATGGGAGCTTTGAAAGCTACTCAAGTCAATTAGCTGCCCCGATCACCGTAAATAAAGATTTTCCGTTGATGATTGACGGCGTACACTTTATTAAACAATTTAGCTTGCAAACAGAGCGAAAATAAACAACTTGCGTATTAATCATTCGATTATTGATAATTAATAACAATTAACTGATTGAACGACTAATTGTCGTTGCATTCGGTAAATAAATCATTAATATAGACATCGAAAAACGTAAGTTAAGTAGAGTGAGTAACTTCCCTAGAGTACTGATGAAGTTTATACTATGTTTTGTTATCGGGGTATAGCGCAGCTTGGTAGCGCGTGCGCCTGGGGGGCGCGAGGTCATAGGTTCGAATCCTATTACTCCGACCACATTAAATAAAAAAGACGCCCTAGGGCGTCTTTTTTATTTAATAGTGAACGAGAAATATGCTATATCACTTGAGTTTTGGCTTTGCCAACCACTCTCTGCCTTTGAGCATACCTTCCCAATAGATTGGCGGAATTATCCTCTCCTTTAAAAGCCAAACTAATCGGGACGGACGGTTACCGTTGATAATCGAGCTTGGCATACTATTAAATATTTTACCCCCATATCCAAATTCTGCTAGAACAACTTTGCCTCTTTCAACGGTTAAATGACAACTCCCATAACCGTTATAAATAGCTCTTTCACTTTGTGAATTCCTTGCATAAAGTAAATTACTTGCGACAATTGGAGCTTGCATTCTAGCAGCGGCAGCAGTTTTAGCATTGGGAATATTACATTCATCACCTAACGCAAAAATATTCTCATATACTTTATGTTGTAGAGTTGATTGATCAACATCTATCCACCCATTGCTATCAGCTAATAGATTAACTTTAATGAAGTCAGGTGCGGATTTAGGCGGCACAACATGAAGCATGTCAAAATCCGTTTCTATTAACGAAGTGCCATATTCATTAACCACTTGGAAAGTAGCAATTTTTTTCAGACCATCAACCGCAATTAGTTGACACGAACATAACCTATTTATCAGTTAATATAATGAATATTGCAAAAAATCATCTATAAAAAATTAGTCTATCGAAATATATTTATCACCTTTGCACTAGTCACTTAAACTTGAAAACTTTATAGCCAAGATACTACTTGAATATTAATAACCTGAACGGGTGAAGGATGAATCAGACTAAGGTATAATCATTTATCTGTAGGGTAGAATGTTCATTTAGCATTTATTTACCCTACAAATAAATGCCTTACTCGGATGCTGTTGTAGTTATCCCTGCCTCATATTTATCATTTATTAATGGATTTTCAACTGACATGCAATACGCACGCGTATTTATCGATGATATTAGTTATCAACTGGCTCCACGGATTATTTCTAGTGAAGAAATTGAGCGTAGACTTGAGCCTGTATACAAAGCCCTTCACATCCCCAAAGGTCAACTTAAAGCGTTCACTGGAATAGAACAACGTCGTTGGTGGAATGAAGGTTTTCGCTACTCTGACGGTGCTATTGCTGCGGCTAAAAAATGCCTCAATAAAACCAACTTTGACATTAAGGATATTGGTGCAATTATTTACACGGGTGTTTGCCGAGAAGGTTATGAGCCAGCAACTGCGTGTCGAGTTGCGGCACAACTAGGGGCAAATAGTCATACGGTTATTCATGATATCAGCAACGCTTGTCTTGGTGCAATGAATGGTATTATTGATATCGCTAATCGTATCGAGCTAGGGCAGATTAAAGCTGGCCTGGTGGTTTCTTGTGAATCGGCGCATTCCATTGTTGAAAGTAGTATCAGGTATTTGTTAGATAATCCAACCATGTCTGTTTTTGCTGATACATTAGCAACACTTACAGGAGGCTCTGGTGCGACAGCTATTTTAATCACCGATGGTTCTTTTACTGCGCGCCAAGGCTACCATGAACTCAAGGGGCATAAATTATTAACGGTGACTAGCCGGACATCCGCAGCCGATTTTGAAATTTGTCATTGGGGCATGCAACCAGTTGCGTCAGGTCTATTTAAAGAAGTAATGACCACAGATGCTCCATTGCTTCTTAAAAAGGGCATGAATTTGGGTAATTTAACTTGGCAAGACTTCTTAGTTGAATCCGATTGGCAAAGATCCGATGTTGATAAATTGATCTGTCATCAAATAGGCTCGGTTAATAGAAAACACGTGCTTGAGCAATTAAAGTTTAATGAAAAACAGGATTTCATCACGTTTCCAACCCTTGGTAATATGGGCACTATATCATTACCGGTAACCGCAGCTATGGCTACGGAACAAAGTTTTTTGAAAAAAAATGATAAGGTTGCCTTTCTAGGTATTGGTAGTGGTTTGAGTTGCATAATGATGGGGCTTGAGTGGTAGCCCTTTAAGTCAATTATTCACTCTTTTTGATAAGATAAAAACAAACCACTAATAAATAGAGCAATCACAATAAATAACCAGATCCACGGTGGATTTGCGGGCGTATTGAGATCAACTAATACCGCTGAACGTACCGTGGTTAGCATCGCGCTAATACCAATTAACGGTATCGCCCAAAAACACCAGCGTTCATTCTTTCTAAAAGGTATAACTAACAAGAGTATTAAAGTTAGTGCTGTCAAAAGCATTAAACTCCCTGCCCCGTTTAACATCGCTTGAAACAATATCTGTATCCCTGGTGCTAATTCTTGCCATGTATAGGTTGTTGCCACGGCATGATAGGATAAATAACTATCGCGAATCGCGTAAACCAATCCACCCACAAACATAGGAAAGATAGCCAAACCATGGCAAACCATCGCGGCTGCTTTTAACCGAGTCATTTATTATTAACCTTAAGTGGAGACTTCATTTTTATTCGCTAGTTGGCATTTTAGTAAGAATATTATATGTCATTGATTGATATATCAGCCTAATTCAACGTTGTGATGAGACGATTACCTCATTGTCTCACTAAACCTATCTCAGAGACTTCCTGCTTTTCAACTAAATACAGTATATTATACCGTCCAAGAGAATATTCAACTAAAAGAGATATGATGAAAAAACTAACAACATTGCTGGATCGTATTACGATTGAGCCAAAAAAAACGGCTACTTCTTGTGTTATCTGGCTCCATGGTTTAGGTGATTCAGGAGCAGGCTTTGCACCCGTAGTACCCTTATTAAATTTACCACATAATCATGCGATACGTTTTGTTTTCCCCCATGCGCCAGAACAAGCCATTTCTATTAATAATGGTTTTGTGATGCCAGCCTGGTACGACATTAAAAATAATGATTTGCATAATCGAGCGGATATGGATGGTGTGCTGAAATCTGAGTCTTTGGTGCAAGCGCTAATTCAAGAACAAATTGATAATGGAATACCCGCAAGTAACATTGTTTTAGCTGGTTTTAGTCAAGGCGGTGTTATGAGTTTGTATACTGGTTTGCGGTATGAGCAAACGTTGGCAGGAATAATAGCCTTGTCATGTTATTTACCGATAAAAGATCAATTACCCACAGAGCTCAGTACGGCTAATAAAAACACGCTGGTACTTCAACACCATGGCAAAGTTGATGATGTTGTTCCCATGTCAGCAGGGAAAATGGCAAACGAGTTAATGAAAAATAAAGGCTATAATACTCAATGGAAAACCTACCCAATGGCTCACAGTGTTTTGCCAGAGCAGCTTAATGATATTGGTACCTGGCTAACTAAATGTCTTGCAGACTAATACTTTACTCACCATTTTTTAGAGTTGCTCCAACCAATATACGGATTAAATTTTTTATAACATTGATTCGACCCGAGCTATTTGTGTGCAATCAAAGGCTTAGATAAAATGAAATTTAGCTGTATATTACTGTGATTTCTCAGTAATATACAAAGAGAATAAATTTAGATTAATTTATCCTTATCGTCAAGGAATGACTATGAAACACGAAGAACTACCTGCGAATCACTCCGATCCATTGTTAATGGTCTTACATCGTACTATACGATTTGCCATAAGAATACTCGCCTTATTGATGGTCTTAGTCATCTATTGGAGTATTGCTGATGTTGTGTATGTTCTGTACATGAAACTCTCTACTCCTCCATACTTTCTCTTAGATGTTGAAGATATTTTGCAAACTTTTGGTGCTTTTATGGTGGTATTGATAGCCGTTGAAATTTTATCAATATTCGATTATATCTAGGATCAAATGTTATTCCGGTAGAATTGGTTGTTGCGACTGCCTTAATGTCCGTCGCACGTAAAATTATCGTACTAGATGTCAAAATTGTTTCAGTGGAACAAGTTATTGGACTTGCTTTAGTAACAATAGCCTTAGGGATAACATACTGGTTATTAAAAAACAAAGCTTACTCAAATTCAAATGATCAAATGAAATCTAATATATAGATTGAAAGTATATGACGATCCTCTGGGTCTAGTTATTACTTGTGTGGTTGTAATTCATCATAACCCCATCGCTATTTGAACCAAACTTTACCACCAACAATTTTATAAGCAGGTGTGCCTTTAACCAAAGTGTCACGAGCGAATACTTTATCGCATTTAGGACACACACCAACGCTTACGGTGTAATCTTGGCTTATACGTTCTTTAAAACATTTCACCAAAGCACCCTTCCCACCTTTTCTATATTTAAATAAGTGTGCGTTACATGCCTTGCAAAAAATATCGACGGTTTTTGTTGGGCCTTTTTTATTCGGCTTAGACATAACGTTATTTACCCTGTTTATTTATTGGCTCTTAACTTTCGAGTGATTGCTGGAATATCAGTATAGCTTTGTGCCTTGACATCATTTGACAATAATTCATCACAAATTAAATCGTCTTCTACACAGGCGGCCTCTTTGATTGTTGACACATCAATACTATTGGTCTCTGACGATAACGATGTAATACCTGAGGCAACAATTAAAATTTCAATTTCAGATGATAAGTTGGGATCTAACGTAACACCAGGAACAATAAGGACAGATTTGTTGGTGATTTTTTCTCTAATTTGGTCAATTAAACCATTATATGTAGAAAGCTTAGGCTCAGATTTACAAAATAGTTGGAAAATAATGCCCTTTGCTGTATCTATTTTAGCAATAGAAACTAACGGATTATTAAGCGCTTGATCCAAGGCATCAAACGCTAATTCCTCGGTTTCGGCTTTTCCTACCCCTAAAATAGACTCGCCTTCATAGGATAGTATGCTAGCAAAATCATTTTTATCTACATTAACATAACCAGTCTCCGTCAACATTTGCACTAACGATACCAGTAAATTTTTCAATACTTCATTACTTTGGTTAAATGCAACAAACAAACCAATACTCTTTCCTAAACCTTTCAACAGTAGATCGTTGGATAGCGTGATGTAGGCATGTACTGGGTCTTTAATGTCCTTAATTCCCTGTAGAGCAAAATCCATTCGCAGTTTCCCTTCTGATTCAAAAGGTAAAGTGACAATAGCTAAACAATTAATATTTAACTCACGCGCGATACGAGCAACCAAAGGGCTAGCCCCTGTACCAGTACCACCACCAAAACCTGCAGTAATAATAACAATATCGCTGTTTTTTATGGCATTGGTTAACAGCTCTTTACTTTCTTCTGCGGCTTTTAAACCTACTTCAGGGTTAGAGCCAGCACCATAGCCATTTGTTAAGTTTTCACCAATGAGTATTTTGTTTTCTACCTGCAAGGTATTTAATGCGGCCAGATCAGTATTCACAGCAATTAAATTTACTTGCTGTGATAAACCATTTTCATACAACATGTTGATAGTATTACAGCCACAACCACCAATACCAACAACGGTAATCAGTAGTTCACGGTTGGAATGAATAAGCTCTTTCATAAAATTTCCTAATGCGTTTTATAAACAAATTGTTCCACTAATTTGACGGACTACACTTATTTACATTCAAGAAAAACGTGATAATTATTGACAGATTTTAACAGAGTGATTGATAAGCCTCTGTGTTTAACCTTTATTATAATGGTCAATTTTTGAATCTACCATTATTAATAGATAACTCTAGCGTATTAATTTTACTCTTTAACCATTCATTATTTTAATAAAAAAGTAAACGTTAATAATTTTACCCACTATTTTTACTTATCATATTTTAAGAGGACTAAGTAAGTAGTAATCAATCACTTCCCTACCATAAAGAGTTACCAGGGTTACCATTGATTCCGCCTGTAGGGTTGCTGGAGTTACCATGACTGAAGGTAGAGGGGTTACCAGGGTTGTTGTTGGTTTTACTTTTGGGGTTGTCGGGGGTATAATTAATTTAAGTTTTTTTATAAAAGTGGTCATTATGAAATATGCAATTATCTTCGTTTCAGTAACAAACGATGGCGTTTATCAAATGTCAGTACCTGACCTACCGGGTTGTGCTACTAATGCAGATTCAATAGATTTGGGATTAGAAAAAATAAGCCAAAGTATTAAATCTCACTTAGCTATACTGGCTGAGTATGGTGAAAAAATTCCGTCAGCATTGAGTATAGAAAAACACAGACAGCAATATACTATCGATAATCCACACACGCATTCGCAGGCTTTTTGGGCGATTGTAGATATTGATATAACGGCCTATTTAGGCAAAAGTCATAAGATCAATGTCACCCTACCGGAACTATTAATAAAACAAATAGATGAAAGGGTTAGTAAAAGTACTGCTTATAAAACCCGTTCAGGTTTTATTGCAAGTGCTTGCTTGGTTGAATTGGGGAAATAAATTGGTTGTTACATTAATTGTAACGAGATGCAAACTCACTAATAATATGGACGTTCATTTGAAATTTAACGTAAAGGCGTTACATTGATTATTTTGGCGGCTGCATTAATTTTATCTTGTAAACTCATATTATGTTCATGATAAAAATCGAGCTGTGCAATTTTAGGGATAGGTAAAAGTTGTTCTAACGATACTATATTCTCGTTTAAACAAGACATTGGTTGTTCACTGGCGTTGTTAGCAACCCAAGCAATACAATTTAAACCATCCGCTATTATCGCTTGGTAGGTTAATAGTGCATGGTTTAAACAACCTAATTTCATATTGACGACTAAAATAACTTCTTGCTGAGTATCTTGAGCAAAATCTGATAAGAAAATATGTTTCCTTTCAACATTACGTATATTGTTGTTTATGTATATTGGCAAACGCCAACCACCTGCGCCTTCAGTTATATTTATATCGGCTTTTAATGAAATTACTTGGTTAAAAGCTTGGGAAATTTCATCAATAGATATAACTCTTTTTTCATTTAAGGCGGCAATATGAGGAGCAATTGCTTCTTTAAAAGTAATAGGATTTACATCACTAATACTTTGCTGACAATTGCCAAATTGTCTTAACAGCTCGGCATCTTCATTCATTAATTTTTCACCTACTTGGCGGCAGCCCGCGGCAATTGGCTTGTACACAGCGACCTTGTTACCACTATTTATTAACGCCTGAGTAAGCGCACAAGCAACAAACGTTTTTCCTGCATCGGTATCGGTGGCGGTAATAAAAAAACATTTCATCTGTAGACTTTATCTCGAATAGGGTATTTAAATAGAATACTTAATTATTTAGCTTGGTGACTAGACCTGAATACAAACGGTAGGTGGCCGGATAGATACCGCTAGGCTCAAGAAAATCTTGGTAATGTTCAGTCATAGCAAACCATTTTTCTTTACCAGATAAACCACGATTACGCTTTTTCGGTAAATGATTAGCACCTAAGCCTTTAAGCTCCCGAGCTAAATGAATAACGTTCTGATATTCCAGTACTATGTCTTGGCATCTATGCTCTAATATATTTGAAGCATCCGTATTGAATAGCTTATTTAATTCACTTTCAGTAGTAAAATCAATAACATGTTGATCACTATCGACTTTTTTCCATGAGGATTTTAATTCATGTAAAGTACCATTCACTAAGGTGGTAAATAGGATCAAGCCATCCGGCTTTAATACGCGTAACATTTCCGTAATGGCAATATCAAGAGGATCACACCATTGAATGACAAGATTTGAATAAATCAAATCCACACTTTCATCTTGTAAGGGTATTTTATGAACATCTGCCTCAAGCCAAGTAATCGCTTGATTGCGACTTTCTTGCGCAAAACGAAGCATGCATTTTGACAAATCTAAGCCAATAACGTGTTGATAAGAACTCGCTAATAAATCGGTAAAAAAACCGGTTCCAGAGCCTAAATCTAAGACCGTGATATCACTTCTCTTTGGCAACCACGGTATTAAATGTTTACCCGAAAATCGCTGTAATCGGGCGGACATATCGTAAGATTGACTGGCAGAGCCAAAACTTTGTGCTATTTTTATTTTGTTTTCTTGATGATCCACTGTTAAGGTCATGAAGACTGTCCTACCGTTATTTACAAAGTGCTTTATTTAAGTACTTTGCTAGATGTTTGATATCATTATGATTATGGCTGGCACAAATGGTAACACGTAACCTAGAGCTACCAATGGAAACCGTTGGTGGGCGGATAGCGGTTAGCCAAATCCCTTGTTTTTTTAATTGTTCACTGACATTGAGGGTTTCTTGCTCATCACCAATAATGATTGCATGAATTGAAGATGATGATGGTATTACCTCAATACGTGGATCAAGTAATTCAACAAATAAAGCACCTAACTCTGTGATTTTATCACGCCGCCATTGTTCTTGTTGAATGAGCTCAATACTCTTTATTGTTGCCCAAGCCAGTGCGGGAGAAATTGCAGTTGAGTATATGTAATGCCTAGCAAAGTTAATCAAATAATCATGTAAACTTTCATCGCATGCTAAAAAAGAACCACTAGTGGCAATCGCTTTTCCAAAGGTTGCCATGGTAATATCTACTTGATTACTGTTCGTTAATATACTAGCACTCCCCTGACCTTGATCACCAATCACGCCGATACTATGAGCATCATCAACATAAAGCCAAGCCTTATTTTTTTGGGTAACGCTGGCAAGTTCAATAAGCCTAGCTTGATCACCATCCATGCTGAAAACACCTTCAGTGGCGACCAATTTATTTTGACCATCAGAGCTAGACAATAATTGCGCTAATTGCTCGGTGTTATTATGGGCAAAGCGCTTTACTTTAGCTTTACTTGAAAATGCACCATCAAGCATTGAAGCATGAGATAGTTTATCCAGAAAAAAATGGGCTCTGTCTGTTCCCGTTTCTTGGCCTAGTGTTTGAAACAGCGCTACATTTGCTGAATAGCCACTAGTAAATATTAGGCAACGAGGTTTATTTACCCACTGGCAAATTTTATCTTCTAAAGCTTGATGTGCATAATGAAAGCCTGTTACTAAACTTGACGCACTTGCGCATAAGCCAAATCGTGCCACGCCTTCTTGCATCGCCTTATTTATTTCATCGTGGTTATTTAATCCTAAATAATCATTTGAAGAAAAATTTATATAGGGTTTGCCATCAACAAGTATTTGGGTACCTTGCTGCTGAGCAATATTTTCTGCCGCTTGTAAACACACGCGTTGTCTGTATAGAGCTTGTGATTTTTGCGCGGTTACTTGCCCAGCAATAAAGTTAAATGCCATTGTCGTATTATTTATGGTTGTTAAAGTTATAATGCATAAGTAATGGATAAGCTAATGGGTAGCGTCGTAAAACAACTCTTTATGTTGCTCATTAATTAAAGACGTTGTCAGTGCTTTATCCTGTAGTTCACTTTCATCAACAATAGTCTCTGTGTTAATACCTAATTTTTTAAATAACTTAGTATCTGTATCTGTTTCAGGGTTTTCAGCCGTCAGTAATTTACAACCGTAAAATATTGAATTAGCCCCGGCAAGAAAACACAAAGATTGCATTTGTTCATTCATTTCTGAGCGACCTGCCGATAATCGCACATGTGATTGTGGCATCATAATACGTGCTACGGCGATACAACGTATGAAATCAAAACTTTCTAAATCGTCAACATCCGCTAACGGTGTTCCTTCTACTTTTACTAACATGTTAATAGGCACACTTTCAGGTTGTTTTGGCAAGTTTGCTAATTGAACTAGTAAAGACGCTCTATCAACCGCTGTTTCGCCTAAACCGACAATACCACCACTACACACTTTCATGCCGGAACTTCGAACATGAGTTAACGTGTCTAATCTATCTTGATAAGTACGGGTAGTGATAATTTGGTTATAATGTTCAGGTGATGTGTCAAGATTATGGTTGTAGTAATCTAAACCGGCGTCTTGCAACTGCTCGGCTTGATTTTCATCTAACATACCTAAAGTCATACAAGACTCAAGCCCCAAGGCTTTAACACCTTTGATCATATCAAGTACAACGGGCATATCGCGTGCTTTTGGGTTACGCCAAGCTGCCCCCATACAAAAACGGGTCGAGCCCATTGCTTTAGCTTTTGCAGCCGCTTCCAATACTTTCTCTACTTCGAGCAAACGTTCTTTTTCTAGGCCAGTATTATTGCGAGCACTTTGCGAACAATATTTACAATCTTCTGGACAAGCACCCGTTTTAATAGATAGTAAGGTACTCACCTGAACTTCATTCGGATTAAAATGTTGACGATGAGTCATTTGTGCTTGAAACATTAAATCGTTAAAAGGAATATCAAATAAAGCTTCTACTTCTTTGATGGTCCAATTATGTCGAACCGATGAATTTTCATTTGTTGACGCGTTTATGGCGGTTGTTTCTACTGACGTTAATGGCATAAGACTCGTTTGCATCTATATAAATTTACGGGTAGTCTAGCGTTCACACACTTAATGTCAATAATTAAAACCGCCTTTAGTTAACATATGAGCAATAAACAACCAACCATGCATACATCCAAAAAAAGTAATGATGATTTACTGCAGTTTGATAAAGAGCATGTGTGGCACCCTTACACTTCGATGTCAGCGCCCTTACCTTCTTATCTGGTAGAAAGTGCCAATGGCGTAAATATAAACCTTGCCAGTGGTGATTCACTTATTGATGGTATGTCATCTTGGTGGTCTGTATTGCATGGCTACAATCATCCGAAATTAAATGCCGCGCTGGTTGAGCAATCAACTAAAATGTCGCATGTTATGTTTGGCGGTCTAACACACGCTAGCGCGATAACATTATGTGAAAAGTTAATAGCGTTGACGCCACCAGGATTAGATAAAGCCTTTCTTTGTGATTCTGGCTCGGTTTCTGTCGAAGTGGCGATGAAAATGGCATTGCAGTATTGGCATAGCAAAGCTCAACAAGAACATAAGCCATTAACCAAAACTAAACTACTTACCGTTAAAAATGGGTACCATGGCGATACTTTTGCAGCAATGTCTGTATGTGATCCTGTAACGGGTATGCATCAAATATTTGAACAAGTATTAATGCTGAACTATTTTGCTCCTGCGCCAACTATTAAATTTGGCGAACAATGGCACAATGATGAGACCAAAGAGCTCAGCCAATTATTTAAACAACATCATCAGGAGTTAGCCGCCTTTATTATTGAGCCCATTGTACAAGGTACGGGTGGGATGCGTTTTTACCACCCTCAGTATTTAAAGACTTGTCGTCAATTATGTGATCAATATGATGTGTTACTTATTGTTGATGAAATAGCCACAGGCTTTGGCCGCACGGGTAAACTATTTGCTTGTGAATGGGCTGACATTAATCCTGATATTATGTGCCTAGGTAAAACGCTTACTGGCGGATACATGACATTAGCAGCCACGTTATGTACGAATACTATTGCAAACACCATAAGTACAGGAGAAGCAGGATGCTTTATGCATGGGCCTACGTTTATGGGCAATGCGCTAGCGTGTGCGGTAGCTAACGCAAGTATTGATTTATTGTTTGAGAATAATTGGCAACAACAGGTTCAAACCATCGAACAGACATTAAAAGAGTTATTACTCCCCTTAAAAAAGTACAATAGAGTTAAAGATACACGTGTATTAGGCTCTATTGGGGCCGTTGAATGCTTCCAAGCGGTAAATGTAGCCGTAATACAAAAACGCTTTGTCGAACTAGGCGTTTGGATCCGCCCTTTTGGTACGCTTATCTATATTATTCCACCACTTATCATTAATGCCGAGCAATTAACAACGTTAATCAATGCTATTTCAATTGTGCTAGATGAAGATGACTGTTTTATTTAGCAAACGTGTTAAGCGGATGAGGTAAAATCAAAGACAGCGAAATGAGATTCCCGCCGCTCTTTTATTTTAGTTGTTTAGGCTTGTTTTATGCATTTTAGCCAAATTTAAGTCTTTTTAACCTTATAAAGTAACTTTTTCAATGATAGTTAATTAATTTAGCAAGTTTTACTTGTTAAACATGAAAGTCACGGTAACATAACCACCTTAAAAAATTCAGTACATTCGATAAAATATAAGAGGTCATTACATGTCAGTTATAGCAATTACTGATGTATTAGCGGGAAAATTCCCTGTTGATGAAACTATTACCGTTCATGGTTGGATACGAACTCGCCGTGATTCAAAAGCCGGCATTTCTTTTTTAGCTATTCATGATGGTTCATGCTTTGATGCCATTCAAGCTATCGTACCTAGTGATCTTACTAATTATCAAGAAGAGGTTCTTAAGTTAACCACGGGTTGTTCAGTTAAAGTCACTGGCATATTGGTTGAGTCTCCTGGTAAAGGACAATCTTTTGAAATACAAGCAACGGCTGTAGAGGTATTAGGCCTTGTTGAAGACCCTGATACTTACCCAATGGCAGCAAAACGTCATAGTATTGAGTTTTTACGTGAACAAGCGCATTTACGTGCTCGTACGAACATCGGCGGTGCAGTAACTCGTGTTCGTAATTGTTTAGCTCAAGCCATTCACCGATTCTTGCACTCTAAAGGTTACTTTTGGATAAGCACACCACTGATTACGGGTAGTGATTGTGAAGGTGCAGGAGAAATGTTCCGAGTTAGTACTTTAGATATGGAAAACTTACCACGTGATGACAGTGGTAAAGTTGATTACAAACAAGACTTTTTTGGCAAAGAAACATTTCTAACCGTTTCTGGTCAATTAAACGTTGAAACGTACTGTAACGCGTTATCAAAGGTTTATACCTTTGGCCCTACCTTTAGGGCTGAAAACTCTAATACTTCTCGTCACTTAGCTGAATTTTGGATGGTTGAACCTGAAATCGCTTTCGCTGATTTATCAGATGCAGCCGATTTAGCTGAAGAGATGTTAAAATATGTATTTAAAGCCGTTTTAGATGAGCGCAGTGATGATATTGCCTTCTTCCAACAACGTGTTGATAAAACAGTGGTAGAGCGTTTGAACTCTGTTATAAAAACTGACTTTGTCCGTTTAGATTACACCGATGCAATTACCATCTTAGAAAATTGTGGTAAGACATTTGAAAACCCGGTTTCTTGGGGGGTTGATTTAAATTCAGAACATGAACGTTATTTAGCCGAAGAACATTTTAATGGTCCGGTCGTTTTACAAAACTACCCTAAAGACATTAAATCTTTCTATATGCGTTTAAATGATGATGGTAAAACTGTTGCTGCTATGGATATTTTAGCACCGGGTATTGGTGAGATTATTGGTGGTAGTCAACGTGAAGAACGTCTTGATGTTTTAGATAGTCGTTTAGAAGAAATGGGGTTAGATACTGCTGATTACAGTTGGTATCGTGATTTACGTCGTTACGGCACCGTACCTCATTCAGGCTTTGGCTTAGGTTTTGAACGTCTAGTGGCCTATGCTACGGGTATGCAAAACGTACGTGATGTGATCCCTTTCCCAAGAACGCCTAATAACGCTGATTTTTAATTAGTTATTAATTATTGATTGCACTATACCCGTTCCAGTTGGAACGGGTATAGTTTAAAAAAATATCTATTTCCAATAACTCACTTTCTTTTCAAAGCTCTTAGTCGTTTTCAGCGCTTGTTCTTTGCAAGGCGTTCCTATATACAAAAAACCAACAATTTCATCGTGTTCTTTTATTGCCAGCCCTTGTTTAATTTTCGCATTATAAGCTAATCCACCTGTTCGCCACATAGCGCCATAATCCAGTGCTACGGATGCCATTTGCATTGCATGAGCGCAACACCCTGCGGAAATTAATTGTTCTTGGGTTGGCACCTTTTCATGTTGAACAAACTCAGTACTCACCACGATAATCATAGGCGCTCTAAAGGGCTTTTTTGCTATTCTAGTTAAGTTAGCACTTGCGCTATCACTACAGTGTACCAATAAATCACTAAATCGTTGTAAACCATCCCCAGTTATTACAGTAAAATGCCAAGGTTGTAAGCAAGCGTGATCAGGTACTCGCATACCGGCAGCTATAATTTTCTCTAAATCATGAGGGTTTGGCGCAGGTGTTGTTAATAAAGGCATAGATTGTCGCTGTAAGAGCAATTCGATACTAGTCATTGTATTTTGTTTATTCTAATTATAGATGGCATTAGTATATACTCGTTATCATTCAAAGTGCAGGATTTCAGAGGGAATTAAAATGACTTTGCGCGTAGTGTTTAACGGTGAAGTCATCAGCAACAAAATACTGTTAGGGGCGTTTTTAGTCATATTGGGCTTGGCTGTATATCATTGGGGTGAGCTATTAATTAAGAAACTACAAAATTAAAAAGTGATGATAGGCAGTTATTAACTGTTTAGAGGTAAAGCAGGTTGGCACCTTGAGTTGAAATGGTGACTAACCTCCTTTGATTTATTTGAAAATAGGTTTATTCTTAGATAAAATCATTGTCGACATATAATAATCTACACTCGTATATCGACCTGCCCCAATAAAGAATAAAGCAAGTAACATGATAAAATAGGTGGCAGAAAATTCAATGCCATTATTCAGTACCACAATGTTACCATTCTCGTATAACCAATCGGTATTGCCATTGTTTTCAAGTAGGTTACGCATTGCTTCTAAGCGTTTACCCGTTTCTACACTATTCTCTAAACTGGCTTCTGCTTGTTCAAACCCAACCCAAGTCATCATTTTAGCTGCACTGGTATCAGGGTTAGTTGGCGTTATAGCAAACCAACCGTTGGGCGCATGCACTGTGGTTGCGGCCATAATCATGGTAAACATTAACGGAATAGAGATTAACCTTGTAAGTGCTCCAATAAGTAATAACCAACCGCCAAAAAATTCAGCAAGTATCACTAAATTTGCCAATAACGCAGGAAATGGTAAACCTAAGCCCCATTCACTATTGCCAAACCAAGCGATTATATTTGGATCAGCCATAAAAGATGCGATACCTAACACCTCTTCATTAAGCAGCTGAGTTTTACTAAACCCTGCCATAATAAAAACAGGTGCAAGATATAAGCGTAATAATAAGGCCGGAATCCCATCAAACTTAGGGAGTTTATTTAAAAAATTATTGTAGATTGATAACAGTAAAGACATTGTTGTTAGTCTCCGTTGAATTACATTTATAATGTATATGAACTTTTAAACACTAAAATTCTTTCATTCACTTATTACAATTAGGAAAAGGGTAATCAACTACAAAACCATCTGCAGAAATTGTTAGCTAAAAACTTATTTATTTACAATCTAACAATCAAATTTGAACCTGTTTAGGTTAAGATAATACTAACCCTTTAGTGAGTATTTATAGATGATTTTTATGAGTAAATTAGTAAACCTATTTAAACGTATTGCATTAGGTGTATGGCGTTTATTTACCCTAACACGTTCAGTAATTTTAAACGTTATATTCGTTGTGTTTTTCATTGGCTTTATCGCTATATTAGGTAGTGATGTTGAACAAGTTATTGTTCCAAATAAATCGGCCTTAGTGTTAAATTTAGTCGGCGATTTAGTCGAACAAAAGCGTGAAGTAAACCCGATGGATACTTTATTACTCGAAGCACTAGACGAAAAAGAAGACAAACCTGAAGTGTTATTAGCGGATGTGTTAACTGTGATTGCTAAAGCAAAAAATGATGATAGGGTGCAATTATTGGTGTTACAACTTCACGGCTTACAATCTGCTGGTTTAAGTAAGTTACAAGAGGTTGGCGCTGCGCTAATAGATTTTAAAAATTCAGGTAAAAAAATTGTCGCGTTAGGCGACAACTTTTCACAAAATCAATATTATCTAGTTAGCCATGCCGATGATATATGGCTTAACCCACAAGGCTTTATGTTACTTGAGGGGTATGGTCGATATAATATGTATTTCAAATCTGCATTAGAAAAGCTTGCTATTAATCAACACATCTTTCGTGTTGGTACGTTTAAATCTGCTGTAGAACCTTTTTTACGTGATGATATGTCGGCAAAAGCAAAAGAAGCTAATGCGCTATGGTTAAATGATTTGTGGCAACAATATAAGGAAGATGTCGCAAAGCAGAGAGGATTTAACGTTAACAATTTTGATGATAGTATGGCTGATCTGTTAAGTAAGTTTACTAAAGCAGATAGTAGTTTTGCCAATTACGCACTGACGAATAACTGGGTTGATCAGTTAAAAACACGAGCGCAAATGCGTAGTGAGTTAATCGATAGAGTCGGTAAGAACAAAAAAGGTGACAGTTATAACCATATTGGCTTTAAAGATTATTTAGCTGCAACGACTTCAATTGTATCTCTTGACAAAAAATCAACAAACAAAGTAGCGGTTATCGTCGCTAAAGGTACTATCTTAAATGGTATACACAAACCGGGTACTATCGGCGGTGATTCAACCGCTAATTTGTTACGTAAAGCGCGTACAAATGATAAGGTAAAAGCGGTTGTATTACGTGTTGATAGCCCCGGCGGTAGTGCTTTTGCTTCAGAAATAATTCGTCAAGAAGTCGAGTTATTAAAAGCAGCAGGAAAACCGGTTGTTGCTTCTATGGGAACGTATGCTGCTTCTGGTGGTTATTGGATTTCTGCCCCTGCAGATAAAATAATCGCAGCACCTTCTACTATCACGGGCTCTATTGGTATATTTGGCATGATGATGACCTTTGAAGACTCATTAGGTAAACTTGGTATTTATACCGATGGAGTTGGAACTACAGACATTGCAGGTTTTGGCCCTACTCAACCATTAACCAAAGGTATGTCACAATTATTTCAACTACGTATCAATAAAGGTTACCACGATTTCATAAGTTTAGTAGCGGAAAATCGTAATATGACTTTATCGCAAGTTGATGCGATTGCTCAAGGCAGAGTATGGTCTGGTAAAAAAGCAAAAGCTCTTGGGTTAGTGGATGAACTGGGTAATTTAACCGATGCGGTTGTGGTTGCAGCAAAGTTAGCTAAGCTAGATACATATGACACCTTATTAATTGAGAAAGAGCCTTCTTCGCGTAATAAATTTATTCAAAAATTAATGGGACAAGTGCACTTCTTAGCAAATACTCGTTTTGGCACTTTTTTGGGTTTTGCAGAGTATACCACGGCTAGCGAGTTAACCTCTTTGGGTGGCATAAATGCAAAGCCAATGACACAGTTTATCAATCAGCTACAAGCTGAGTTTTCTAAAATGAATCAATTTAATGATCCACAAGGCATATATACCTTGTGCCTTGCTTGTGGTGCTAGATAAATAAACCCAGTAATATCACTTATACTAGCGGCATTACTGGTCTTCAACAGGAAACGCACTTAGCCAAGTTGGCGTTATTAGCGGCCATGATATGACTTTAGAGGCAATATTGACTAAGCTACATTATTTACTTAGCCAAAATCTCACTTATGATGAGGTTTGCCAATTGATGCAAGTTAATTTGCGTGGTGAATTAACGTCGCTAGTCTAATACTGAATAACAGTTATAGGTATTTAGCCATAAAGATAGTTATAACTGGCGCTTAGTTAGCTGACTTAAAGCTCATTAAATTCATCTAGCCATCCAGTAAAAGAATTCGCTACTTGTTCTACACTACAATTGCCCAGATCATAATACCATACAGGTGAATCTATTTGCTTACTCACACAATCTGACAGTTTGAAACAAAACATGTTTCCCTTACAATCCGAGGCAAACAAGATATGTCCCTTTGGCATCCCCATCATTTCATATAGCTTTGATAGTGAGTGAATGTCATCTAAGCTTAAAAAATCTTGAACTGCAGAAGAAACATCGGCATTTAAATCACAGATTTTAGTTAACATATTTGGAGAGTGAACCAAACCATAGGTCGAAATTAAATATTTATATGAATCAGGTAAAAATGAATGTAATTTTAATTCAAGTTCTGAAATTTCCTGTGTGTTTATTGGAACCATGGCGTTTTTACTGCCCCAGTTTTTTACAAATAGATCAATGCTATTCAACGTAATAATACTCCAAATAAGCTAAGCCGCCTTAAGCGGGAAAAAAGAAACTAAAACAAGCAACACATGAGTAAAAAAGAGATTTTTATATCTGTTTAACGATATATAGGCAAAATATAAAAATGTAAAATAAGGTTAAAGAAACAACCTAATGTGATTAATAACATCGTCCATTTTTTCTTTATGCGGAACATGCCCACAGTTTTTCAAAATTATCATTGTAGATTTTCCTGCAACATTACTTACAATATAGTCAGGAAAGGCATTGGAACCATATTCATCTTTATCACCATGAAGCGCCAAAACAGGGCACGTTACCTTATTAATGCGAGGCTGTAAACTCCACGAAGAAAACTCAGAGGATAACCAAACATCAATCCAAGCGCTCAGCACCCAACGTGCTTTATTTCCGTGCCATTTATTTAATCGTTCCATTTGTTCAGGTAGTTTAAATAAGATTTCAGCCTCTTTAATCCCTTCAATCGTCAACTCTTCTACAAATGCTTGTGCTGATTCGGTTATCACGCCAATACACTCTTTATCCACGGCAGCTATCCCTATCGACATTGCGCCGCCAACACTATGCCCAAAAAGATAATAGCTACTAAATTGGGCTGCGCTTTTAATGTGTGGAAAATAAAAATCAGCTTCATCCCAAATAAAGTTAACGCTGGGAATGTTTTTATTAACGCTTGAGCGTCCAAAACCAAGTCGATCGTAGGCAATGACAACACATGATAATGAGCGAGCCAATTGTTCGGGGAAATTTCGCCATAAATCGACACACCCCAAAGAATCATGCATAAGCACAATCGGTGATGTGTATTTAGGATTGTCAGGAATCCACTTTTTGATGTAAATAGATCCTCCTTCTACATCAACAAGTAATTCTTTAGAGGTAACACTACTCATTTTTCTAAATCTCTAAACACTGTATACAACGGTATGAACCTATACATTATATAAAATTTATTACCAACTCAACGCGGTATAACCATGACTATGTGATACTAGAGACACCTGAAACCTCTAACACGGTTTTAGCGTCTGCCCGTTCGATAATTTTTAATAAGGTCGTTTGAATAGTTTCATCTGTTCTTGCATCACCTTTACTGCTAAATTTTTGTTCTTGGGCAGCAGCCCCCTCTTCTAAGATAAAGCTAACAACAACTTCAGTTGCGCACTCAACCGATTCACCAAAATAGGCAAGTGAAATTTGAGGATAACCCTGAAATCCTTTTTTTACTCTTTTTGCTATACGTTTTGTCGACTTGTCCAAATTCATAATAATTCTCCAGAAAAATACAATGCAGGTTAATCCGCTAATTACAGATGGATAAAATTTTAATCCGAAATTTTTACTTATGAAATTATTATCCGCAACACTTTTTATATTTGTTTCCACTGCCGCAAACACAGGGATCGTTACGTCCAGGTACCTGATCTATTTTAACTGCTGCTTGTTTATTCAAAAGCATAGTGAGTTCGGTAATAGATTCAACGGCCCCTGCGCTGCTATCAATACTTACTTCAGCAAATAAACCAGCGTTATCAACCAAGATTTCAACGTCTATCTTACGGGCTTCAGTTGTCACAACTAATGCCAATGGATATTTCTTACTACCCGCTTTATTACTACTCTTGTTTTTATGACCATATTTTATATGATTTTGGCGTGCATCCTGACGGCCTTTGAAAAATAACTTGTCTGACATGTATTAACTCAAATCTCTGTAAAAGGTAACTCTAGCGACTCAATAGGGGTCGCTAGAAAAAGGAAAGTTTAACACACTCACACACCTTATTTTGAGTTTATTATTATTGCTTTAGATTGTTAGCGTGGCCATTGCCCTAGCCTATCAGCCCATTTATCCTTGTTTTTTATGACTGTTTTCTTCGGTGTCATAAGAGATATGGAGGGTGATGTTTTTAAGGTTTATACCAATATTAAAAAACTTTTTCTGAAGTAACGTACCAAGCTCTCGGCAACTATTACTTTTAATAAAGCTAGAAAGATTATCGTTAGTATCAAAAATACAAATCACCTTTAAACTATTAGGAAAGTGACTGTAATTAACGTTATGCGTTAACCACTCAAAGCCATTAAACTTCTTTAATGCTGTCTCACATACCTCCGTTAGTACAATTCGAAGTTGGTTTTCTATTTTTTTATCCGATTTACGCATATTTATCTCGCTGCCTAATGTCTTATCATGTGATGAATACTCAATAACATCCATATAGCCCTAGCGCCTCAAAAATCTTTTATAATCATGTGACTCTGATCAAGTATCGGGCGTTCAGTTATTATCTATATGACGGGAGTTAACCATTTTTATCAATTATTTGGTTAACTATGTCTCCCATGGTGGTCCCATAAATATCAGGTTGATGGTACAAAGGATGATAGATTGCACCTGAACGATTAATATAAGCAGCACGCATTCCTACAGACAACGCACCATGAGTATCCCAATCGTGAGTGGCCACAAGTCGTAGAGATTTAAGAGGTTGATTTAATTTTTTAGCCGCAAACTTATACACAGTAGGATCGGGCTTAAAACTACCGGTTTCTTCGACTGAAATTATATCGTCAAAATAATCCATTAAGCCTGCATTTGTTATTTGAGTTGATATTAAATTGAGTGATGAATTTGAAAAAGCTACCGTGCGAAAACCAGCAGACTTTAATTGAGCTAGCGCTTGCTTAATATCATGATGAGCAGGAAGGCTAGCAAAACCACCCAGAATATCGTCACGCATTGCCTCACAAAGCTTTATCCCCATACGAGCTGCAATGGATTCAAGCATAGTACTAGCTAAGGTGGCAAAATTGCTTTTCACACCAGTTATTATGCACACGGTAGATGAGTGTAAAAGCATAGAGAACCATGTTGCAATAACACGTTCATCACCAAAAATTTCTTTGAACTTAGGTTTTAATGTGGTGAGATTCAGTACCGTTTCATTTATGTCAAACAATATTATATTTTGCTTCATTATAACCTCACCATTGATGATTACGTTGTCGTTGTCGTAGTTCAAATCGTTCAAATCGTTCAAATCGCTAAAATGGGAAAAAGCGCCTTAGTTAAGTGCCAGCTTATTATGAATACTAAAATAAAACAAAACATTAACTCAAGCCAACGAGGATAAACGACGTAAAATGCGTAGAGGCTAACAATAATAAACCATGATCTAAAAATAACATCAATGATATAATACGGTTTTGCACATCCTACTAATTTGGCCAACTATGAAAGATTGTAATCAATGTGGTAAATGTTGTATCAAATACGGTGGTGGCGATCTTTCAGCGACAAAAGAAGAAATTGATTTATGGGAAATATTTAACCCTGAAATATTTAAATTCGTTAAAAACAACAAGATATGGTTCGATCCAAAATCGGATTTAAGCCTAAAAAGTTGCCCCTTTCTAGAGATTGAACCCAAAAAAAATATGCTCGCCCAAAATAAGTACACCTGCAGCATTTACTTAGATAGACCCGAAGATTGCCGTCATTACCCTAGTCTTATTACCGAAATGATTAGAGATGAATGCGAAATGATTGAAGTAATAGACTTAACAAAGCCAAAGCAAGCTCAAATAAAGCTAGATGTATTAATGCAAGATAGTCGCCCCCCAAGTGAATCATAAGTAAACGACTATGTTAAATATTGACTATAAAAAAGGCGCTTAAAAGCACTTTTTTATGTGAAATTACTTTTTACTCGGTAATTTGATGCAGCGCACAAATTTTATTACCTGATGGATCCAGTAAATAGGCGAGGTAAAGTTGCCCTTCTCCCATTGCACGAACACCCGGTAAATCTTCACAGTTTACCCCACCGTTTGCAATACCGGCAGCATGCCATGCGTCAGCTTGTTCTCCAGACACCACAGAAAAACCTATCGTTGTGCCATTTCCATGACTAGCAGGCTCCCCGTTAATAGGTGTCGTTAGGGCAAAAATACCACTTTTAGTAAAATAAAAACAGCGACCTTTTTCGTCTATAACTCCTGCTTTATGGCCTAATTCGCCTAAAATGGCATCGTAAAATATTTTAGACGCTTGAATATCGTTCGCCCCGATCATGATATGACTAAACATAGTATTTTCCTTTGGTTATTTTTAGCTTGTTGATATTACATTACTATTTTAAAAAATACATTCAGTTTTCATTGTTATTATACCTTTTGGAAAACAGATTGATAAATACTGAAGTGGATGAGTTCTAAGATACAACTAACCATATGCCTACACGTTCAATAAAGTAAGGCGACTAAATACTTCACCAAAGTAAATATATCAGGATACTTAAGCATTACTGAAGCAACACCAACAACGACAAAAATAGCCACTGCAACTACCCCAATAACCTCACCTATTATCATCCATAACGTTCTACGAATACCTACAGACATGACTAAGCTAATACACAGACTAGGAGTAATGCTGACAAAAAATAATGTTGATATGAAGAGAACTAAACTGCTGTGAACAATCATTAACCGCTACCTCTTCTTCAGTTAAAACTTCACGCACTATGGTGATCTAGGTCAGTGCTATAAACCCATTACTTAAATATTTTAAAGCTAGAAAGCAAAAATCCGCTAATCTTTCGATTAGCGGATTTTTTTAATGTGGCGGTGAGATAGA
>DPHE01000078.1:91482-111192 GCA_003521815.1 Colwellia sp. | reverse complement strand
GTTGACAGATTCATATAAACTAAACGAAGCTACAACCCAGTGTTTAGTTACTTGATCAATCACTAAGCAAACTAGCGTTAACCAAAGCCATCGCAAGCCTGAATTATTAAATAGTATAAAAATTTTACTCAACTTAGAATATTCTCTTTTTCTTAAACAATAATATACCCGCTCCACTTAAAGATATTCCAGCTGAATCAAGCATATTCAAGTGGAACGGGTATAAATAAAAAAATAACCGTTATTCAACGTTATCTACTGATAGAACAAGAAGAAAGCACGGTTCCTATGACTATAGGTGAGTACTTTCAACGCAGTTATCGACAGGGAAATGGCAAAGAATAATAGTTATTTATGCATACTTTCTTGCTTCACCTTCGCCATCAACATTGGTAATACAACGACCACATAAACTTGGGTGAGCGTCATGGGTGCCAACATCAGTTGTTACATGCCAACATCTGTCACACTTAGCACCATCTGCTGCTGCAACTGATAACCATAAACCTTCAATGTCAGTAGTCGCTGCGCTATCAGGAACTTGACCTGCATCGCTAACAACATTAAGCGTTACTTTCGAGGTAATCAATACAAAGCGTAGCTCATCATCTAATCGTGCTAATTTTTGTGCAAGATCAGTTGTTGCATATAAGGTTACTTGTGCTTCAAGTGCTTTACCTACCGATTTCTCCTTACGAGCAAGCTCTAAGGCACGGTTAACTTCAGCGCGCACTAATAACAATTCACTCCAATATTCATTACCTAGTTCAGCGTTTTCTGGCATCGTTGCTAAGCCATCAAACCAAACACCCGTGAATACAAACTCATCACGCTCACCCGTTGCTGGTGTTGGTAATGCTTGCCAAATTTCTTGCGCAGTGAATGATAAAATAGGTGCCATCCAAGCAGTCATGGCTTCAGCAATTAAATACATTGCTGTTTGACAAGAGCGACGAGCATTGGAATCAGCTTTAGCTGTATATTGTCTATCTTTAATGATATCTAAATAGAATCCACCTAGCTCAGTAGTACAAAAATTCATTAATTTATGAACAACTACATGAAATTCATATTCATCATATGCATTAATAATTTCATCTTGTAAGCGTGCTGCTTTATCTACAACCCAACGATCAAGTGCAACCATGTCTTCAAAGGCAACAGAATGCTGCGCTGGTTCAAAGCCATTTAAGTTTGATAATAAAAAGCGAGAAGTATTTCGAATACGACGATAAGCATCCGCTTGACGTTTAAATATTTCGTCGCCTGCGGTGATCTCTTGCGTGTAATTTACCGACGCTGTCCATAAACGTAAAATATCAGCACCTAACGTATTGGTAATTTCTTTAGGCGTGATCACATTACCTATAGATTTAGACATTTTATGACCGTTAGCATCGACTACAAAACCATGCGTTAATACTTGTTTGTATGGTGCTTTACCATTCATGGCTACCGATGAGATCATAGATGACATAAACCAGCCACGATGTTGATCCGAACCTTCTAGATATAAGTCTGCGATACCATCAAATTCTTCACGTGCTTCAACTACTGAGTAATGGGTAGTACCTGAATCAAACCAGACGTCTAAGGTATCAGGCACTTTCACGTATTCTTGAGCATCATCGCCAATAAGCTCTGCTGCCTCTAAATCAAACCAGGCTTGAATACCTTTCTCTTCAACTCGTTTTGCTACGGTTTCAATTAGTTCAATACTGCGAGGATGCAAGGCACCGGTATCTTTATGAATGAACAATGCCATTGGCACGCCCCACGTACGTTGACGTGAAATACACCAATCAGGACGACCTTCGACCATAGATTCAATACGTCGTTGACCCCAGTCAGGGATCCACTGTGTTTTTTCAATTTCTTTTAATGAATCTTGACGTAAATTTTTATTGTCCATACTGATAAACCATTGTGGTGTCGCACGGAAAATCAACGGTGTTTTATGACGCCAGCAATGTGGGTAAGAATGCTCTAAGGCATGATGGTGTACCAATGTACCATGCTCTTTCAATGTTTCAACTACACTCGAATTCGCTTTAAATACATGCTGTCCGGCAAATAAAGGCGTGTCTTCTAGATAAACACCATTTGCACCAACAGGGTTTGCGACTTCAAGGTTGTATATTTTACCCACCACGAAATCTTCAACACCATGGCCAGGAGCTGTATGAACACAACCTGTACCAGAATCAGTACTAACATGTTCACCTAAAATAACTGGCACAGTAAAATCATAAAATGGGTGTTTAAGTTGCACTAAATCTAAATCGCTACCTTTACAAAAACCTAATGCATGATATTTATCAATGCCAAAACGGTCCATACAACTTGTGACTAAGTCTGCAGCTAAGATTAAACGCTCTTTGCCCTGCTCTGTTTCACATTGCACTAACGTATATTCAACATCTGCATGCACAGCAACTGCACGGTTAGCAGGTAATGTCCAAGGTGTTGTCGTCCAGATAACGACTGAAACATCACCTTCGCCTTCATGATTCTCAGGGTGATTGAACTTATCAGCAATGCCAAAGTCTACCGCAGTAAACTTCACATCAATCGCTGGAGATTGTTTATCTTTGTATTCTACTTCAGCCTCAGCTAAAGAAGATCCACAATCAGTACACCAATGCACAGGTTTAAAACCTTGGTGTAAATGACCATTTTCAGCAATTTTACCTAAAGAACGGATAATATTCGCTTCCGTATCAAAATCCATCGTTAAGTAAGGTTTTTCCCAATCAGCAAAAATACCCAAACGTTTGAAATCTTCACGTTGACCATTGACTTGTTTGGCTGCATATTCACGACATTTTTCGCGAAAAACACTGGCTGAAACTTTATGCTCTGGTTTACCTACTTTTTTCTCAACCATTAATTCGATAGGTAAACCATGACAATCCCAACCAGGCACGTAAGGCGAGTTGAAATCAGACAATGTTTTTGACTTAATAATAATATCTTTTAATATTTTATTTACCGCATGACCAATGTGAATACTACCGTTTGCATAAGGAGGTCCATCATGCAATACGAATGACTTTTTACCTTTTTTTGCTGTACGAATTTTTCCGTACAAATCTTTAGCAGCCCACTCTTTGAGCATATTAGGTTCACGGTTTGCCATGTTGCCTTTCATGGCAAACGAAGTGGCTGGCAAATTCAGGGTATGTTTATAATCACTCATTTAAATCATTATCCGGTTGTTTAAATTTTTCAAATTATCAGGCACATGCCTAACTTAGACTGTTTAATCTACATTGGTTAATACTTGTTTAGCCTGCTCACTATCTTGCTTTATTTGTGCAGTTAATGATTCTAGGCTATCAAACTTCATCACTTGACGAAGTTTTTTCTTAATTATCACTTCAATGCATTGGCCATAAAGATCATCATTAAAGTTAAAAACATGTACTTCTAATTGTTGTCTTATGCCATTTACTGTTGGTCTAGATCCAATATTAGCCACACCATTAAAAGTTCCATTGTTGGTATTAATTACCACGGCAAAAACACCATCCAAGGGCGATTTCCGCCTTTTTAATAGAACATTTGCTGTTGGAAAGCCTAGTTGTCGACCACGTTTATCACCGTGGAAAACCTTACCTATTATTGAATAAGGCCTACCTAGCATACTCTCAACATCATTTAAGTTACCTTGCTCTAACGCTTGTCGTATCGCCGTGCTACTCACACGACAATTAGCCATTTTACAGCTAGCGGTATCCGTTACATCAAAACCGAATTCTTTCCCCGCCTTAGATAACATAGTAAAATCACCAAGGCGATTCTTACCAAAATGAAAATCATCACCGACAATTAAATGCTGTATGCCTAACTTTTTCACTAATAAATTTTCAATAAACTGCTCGGCACTTTGGTTAGCAAACTTTCGAGTAAAGTTAACGCAAATTAATCGTTCAACACCTAATTCTGCAAGCAATGAATACTTGTCCCGTAAACGACAAAGTCGCGCTGGCGCTTTGTCTGGGGCAAACAATTCTTGTGGTTGTGGTTCAAACACTAACACCGCAGCAGCACAATTGAGCGCCTTTGCCTTAGTAACTAAAGCCGCAATAACACGTTGATGTCCTTGATGAACACCATCAAAATTACCTATAGTTAACACACAGCCGTGATCCTCTGACTGAATATTATGAATACCGCGAACTAACTGCATGGTTTGTATTTTAAGCCTAAAGCAAATATGTAGATGAAATAAATCGACAAATTATATATTAACGAGTAATAATAATCAGTACTTCCTAAATATTATTTTCAATTTTTTACCTTAAAATCACCAAGGCGAACACCTAATAAAGCAATCATAACAAAATAGCTTAAGCAACCGCCGCCAATACATATGATTAACTGTAGAACTTGCTCAGTAAAACTCATCACTAACCACAAATCAAAATCATTAGATAATTGATAAACCACCCATGCCATCACCAGTGCTGACAAAACTAATTTACCAATAAAAACTTTGGTACTTTTTGATAAACGGTAAACACCTGCCTGCTTTAAGCCACGATAAAGCAGCCAAGCATTTAATGTTGCCGACAAAGTCGTTGCAATAGCTAAGCCGACAAAACCGAAAAATGGTGCAAGCATTAAATTAAAGGCCATATTAGAAACCATGGCTATAATGCCAATTTTTACTGGCGTTTTCGTATCTTGCCTCGCGTAATACCCCGGCGCTAACACCTTGATAAACATAAAACTTAACAAGCCAGACAAATAAGCAAATAATGCCATTGATACCTGTACCACATCATTTTGGCTAAATTCTCCTCGCATAAACAACACCATAATAATAGGTTGTGCCAGTACCATGAGCCCTGCTAAAGCAGGCCAGCCAAACAAAGAAATTACCTTAATTCCCCAATCTAAAGTAGCGGTGAATTCCATATCACTGTTTTTGCTATGCAGTTTGGCCAAGCTGGGTAAAATAACCGTTGCAATACCAATACCAAATAAGCCTAACGGAAACTCTAATAATCTATCTGCGTAATAGAGCCAACTGATCGACCCGGTAATTAAAAAACTGGCAATTAACGTATCAAGAAGTAAATTAATTTGAGTGACAGACACACCAAACAAGGCAGGAATAATCAACTTACGAATTTTAGTAACACCTTTACTGTGCCAAGACCAACAAGGTTTAACTAAAACACCCGCTTTATACAAAAAAGGAATTTGAAAAAGAAACTGAATCAATCCACCAAGAAATACGCCCCATGCCAGTGCATAAGCAGGGCTTTGTGTATATTCAGCACCATATACCGCCATTAAAATAATAGCTATATTAAGCAGTACCGGTGTAAAAGCGGCAACAGCAAATCGCCCCATGGTATTGAGTACGGCGCCCGCAAGTGCAGTAAAACTGATAAACCATAAATAAGGGAAGGTAATTTTTAATAAGCTAGCCGCCAACTCAAATTTTTCACCTCCAACGCTTTCCGATCCATTATGAAACCAGTCCACAAACCAACCGCCACCAAATAAAATTACAAATAAAGGTGATGCCAACATACCAAACAGCGTAACTAAGGTAATGATAACCCCTAACGTTCCAGAAACTTGCGCAATTAAACGCTTTGTCTCGTTAAGGGAAACATCAAGCTTAGCGTTGTTCTCAACGAGATCGCTTGATTCGGCATTTATTTCATCTTTGGTATTATATTCACTTAACACAGGCACAAAAGCTTGAGCAAAAGCTCCTTCCGCAAAGAGGCGGCGAAAAAAGTTTGGGATTTTATTGGCAAAGAGAAAAACATCCGCCATCGCTCCTGCACCCATAACATTAGCAATGACAACATCGCGCACTAAGCCCAACACACGAGAAACCAAGGTCATTGTGCTGACAATAACTCCTGACTTTATTAGCTTTTCACTCAAAAAAACGCCCTCGAAAATTAAAGAAAAAAAGAAAAAAACAATTATCTAAAAGAAGACACTATTATGTAATGATTTTATCTACATAAACAATGTATACTTACCTCTGTTCACAACAAGAACAAGCAAAATTCAATTTAATTGCTTTTTTATTAACTTTTTATTACATAAAGCAATTAAATCATTTGACAATCAGCTAAAAAAAAGGCATATTTCGTCGCCTTAAATTTAAGCTTATCTAACATTTTTTAGGAGTCACCTTGGCTAATTCAAAGCAAGCTAAGAAACGCGCAGTACAATCTGAAAAGCGCCGTCAACACAATGGAAGCCGTCGCTCAATGATGCGTACTTTAGTTAAAAAAGTACTTGCAGCAATTGAAGCCGGTGATAAAGAAGTCGCAACTAAAGAATTAGCTGCTACTACGCCAATTTTAGACCGTTATGCAAGTAAAGGTCTTATTCATAAAAACAAAGCAGCTCGTAGTAAGAGCCGTTTGAATGCTGCTATCAAAGCCCTATAGGCTAGATAACACTTCACGTTTTTCTGTGTAATATTTAAAAAACCGACTTTAGTCGGTTTTTTTATATCTGCAATTTGAACTATAATTTTTTTACATAAAACTTTACACTTCATTAAAATTTATATTTATCTTCCTATTGCACTCATCAATGAATTTTTTTAGTCTCATAACGAAATAATAATTGAGACTTATCATAATATTCCCCAAATTAGTAACGATAAATAGCTCTTTAGCTAAAGATCAGCAACAAAATCCCGTGCAACTCGTCGCAAATTATCCCGATCGCCTAGACATATACAAAGAAGTAACCTATCCGCAAATTTAAGCCATTTATCAGTCAACCAAAAAAAATGCTAGCTCTTTTAATAGATGCATCGAAAATTATGGACGATCCATTTAGGCAGCAATAATTTTTACAAAATAAAAAACATTTCTCGCGGCAATTAAAGATGAAAAAGTTCGCCGTTTTCTGAAATAAACTATCGACCTTGGGATAGACTAGAGGGTGATAAAGTTTTCTTAACACAAAATAAAGATAAATATCATGGTGTCGAATTTTATCCAAAAGACATGACTAAGGCTGAATTTGAGCAAGCTAATATAGCCAACAAAGATGGGTTATATTCAATTATAAGCCGCAAGATGTCATCATCGGTCCAATATAAATCTATTAAAATCAATTATATGGTTATCGTGCCGCATTTGAAGCCTATGTATTAATTAAAGATCTTTCATGGAGTGAAAAATTAGTTAAGTATGCTCAGTATTTATCTGAGTTACAAAAAGAGCTGCCTGTGCCTAAAAAACACAAGGCTGAAGTGCCATGCTCTGAGTTAGCAGAGTATTACACCACCTTCATGGCTGGCATATTTCGCTCGGTGCGTTTTGGCGCAAGTTCAGCACACGGTAAAACCAACATGGTTCGTTTCAACTACTTCCAAGAGAAAGGAGCTTTTAGCCACAATGAACAACGCTTATACAGCGTATATATGAATAAAATGACCTCTGCTATCAATTCTCTTTCTAAACTGATTTTAACGCTTCAAGGTAATGGCGATTATCAAGGCGTAGATGACTTAGTTACCAGCAAGGGAATTATTAATGACACGTTAGCGATTGATTTAGACCATTACAAGCCGCTAAAATTGCTGACGCTATCTTAGCTAGCTGGGCACAAATATAGACAAAGCCATGTAATAAAAAAGACTACGACAAGGTCATCTATGCACAATTTTAATTTATATAACCCTCTTTATGAAAAATATTACTTATCTTGCTAGCTTATTTATCCTTATATTTTGGATAATTCCTAACGCTGTCGCTGAAGGTTTTCCAACGGAAAACCTTGGCAGTTAACCACTCAGGAAGGAAAAATCATTTCGTTAAGTGATTATCAAGGCAAGCCTGTTATTTTACATTTTTGGGCGACGTGGTGTCCTTACTTTAAAAAACTACAACCTAAGTTAGTTGAGCTTGAAAAGAAATATCAACGTTCAGGCATAAAAATTGTCGCTATTAGCTTCAATGATGGTGCCACACCACAAGATGAAATAAATAAACGCGGTTATAACTTTATTACGACAATAAAGGGAGAGTTGGTTGCAGATCAATACGGAGTTAGAGGAACGCCCACTTCCTTTTTTATTAATCGCCAAGGTGAAGCAATATACAAATCAACCAGTTCAGATGTGAAGAATCCTAAACTAGCATTAGCTATGCAAGAAATAATTAAGCGTTAATTGCTTTTGAGTTATTACTTTTAAGGTGTGATTTTCTAGATTTTAGAGACAAAAAGGGAAGCATATTACTTCCCTTTATATTAAGTCTATTGAGCTATTCTATTAACATATCTGACTAAAATGAAAAATCATCTGCATCAAGTGCCATTATAGAATCAGAACCATTTTCCAAACAAGACGCATGACCTTTCGCTCTTGGTAATATACGTTGAAAATAGAAACGTGCCGTTTTGATTTTTGCTTGATAAAACGTACTATCCTCATGATTTATTGCTAATTTCTCTTGCGCTACCTTAGCCATTTTCGCCCAAAAATAGGCTAGTGTAAAATAGCCAGAATACATTAAGTAATCAACGGATGCACCACCAATTTCATCAGGATTTTTCATAGCCTTCATACCTAACGTTTCTGTCATTTTTTGCCAATCACCAGCATAAGCCATAATAGGTTTAATGAATTCCCCCATTGCTTCATTAGCTGAATTTTCAACACAAAATGCTGTGATTTCTGCTCCAAATGGTTTTAATATTTCACCTTTAGAGCCTAAAACTTTACGCCCTAGTAAATCAAGTGCTTGAATGCCAGTGGTGCCTTCATACAAACAACTAATTTTTGTATCACGCATCAGCTGTTCCATGCCCCATTCTTTAATATAACCATGCCCACCGAATACTTGCACGCCATGGCTGGTACACTCTAAACCTAACTCAGTTAAAAAAGCTTTCGCAATTGGCGTTAATAAGGCCAACTTAGATTCAGCTGATGCTTTTTCTGCTTCGTTTGCTTTATCTGGTGATGCATGACCCACATCAACTAACTGTGATAAATAAGCAATTAACGCACGACCGCCTTCAGCAATAGACTTTTGAGTTAATAACATACGGCGTACATCAGGATGAACAATGATTGCATCTGCTGGACCTTCAGGGTTTTTTACACCAGACAATGAACGCATTTGTAATCTATCTTTCGCGTAAGTCAACGAGCCTTGAAATGATGCTTCAGCTGCGGCAACACCTTCAGTAGCAACACCTAAGCGCGCAGTATTCATAAAGGTAAACATACAGTGTAAACCGCGATTTACTTCACCAATTAAATAGCCTTTAGCGCCATCAAAATTGATAACACACGTCGCATTAGCATTGATGCCCATTTTATGTTCAATTGAACCACAATTTACCGCATTTCTATCGCTGATTTCACCAGTACCAGTCACGTTAAATTTAGGGACGATAAATAATGAAATACCGCGACTACCTTCTGGCGAACCGGGAATGCGAGCAATAACAATATGTACAATATTATCTGATAAGTCATGCTCACCCGCGGAAATAAAAATCTTAGTACCCGTTAACGAGTAACTCCCATCATCATTTACTTCAGCCTTAGTGCGTAACATGCCTAAGTCGGTACCACAATGAGGCTCTGTTAAGCACATAGTGCCCGTCCAAGACCCTTCAACCAGTTTTGGCATAAAGATGTTTTTATGCGTATCACTGCCATGTGCTTCAATAGTCGCTAACGCGCCGTGGCTTAAGCCTGGATACATAGCAAAGCTATGATTAGCACTGGAGCACAATTCAGTAATAGCAGTACTTAATGAATGGGGTAAACCTTGACCACCAAAATCAACATTTTGCGCTAAGGTTGGCCAACCTCCTTCAACATATTGCTGATAAGCTTCTTTAAAACCGTCAGGTGTTGTAACCACACCATCATTCCAAGTACAACCTTGTTCATCACCAATTTGGTTTATTGGAGCAACCACTTGTTCAGTAAACTTAGCCGCCTCAATGATGATAGCATCGATCATATCAAGGCTAGCATCTTCATAACCAAGTTTTTGATAGTGGCTGTCACAATCAAGTAATTCTTGCATGACAAACTTCAGATCTCTAATCGGTGCTTTATATTCTGGCATAGGGTTTCTCCAATATTAATTTTAGCCGTCCTACTGGAAATCAACTGGTCAGTGGTCTGACTTCTAAGTGAGTATTTGATTAAATCATATCAAATACTTTTACTCAAGTAAGATTAGTCATGTTTTTTACAAAAAGGCTGTTATATAGACGAAATTCAGACATAAAAAAAGCGCAATAAATGCGCTTTTAGCTAAGCGATACGTTATTTAAATAGTCATTACACCGTTTCTAAATAAGCGAATACTGTAGTGAAAGCTTGTTCTTGATACTGTTTTAAGCCGGTATCTCTAAAGTCGATTTCTACTTGGCTTTTTGCTATTTCTTTTTTAATAAAGCTACCGGCTAAAATTTCAACGTGTAGTTCTTTTATTAATTGAATTGCCGCCTCCACCTTAAAGCCAATAGGACCGCCTGCAAATTTTCCTTTTAATGCACGCCCTTTAATAAGTACATGGCTGACATGATAGTCTTCCATTAATTTCTCAAAGGTAAACTGAAATTTTTGCACTTGCTCTGCATCTCCAGCGTCATCAAGGCTGATCTTTTGTACTCGTGTATGAGGAATATCATACAAACTATTTTCTTTAGACATAATACAAATAATTGCATCATTACCTTTTATTTCAACGCCACATGCTTTCATGTAAAAATCTCAAGTTTTAGAATTACAGGCATTATAGCGAATTTACTAAAATAAGAAAATGGCACTGAACTGAACTTAGCGTTATCATTGATTAAAATATTTTTTTGATAAAGTTAGTGGTTCAATTAGATGAAAAAAACATGTGTAGTTACAGGCGGTAGTTCAGGCATAGGTTTAAGCATAGTAAAATTATTTGAACAGAATAATTACCTTGTTTTCAACTTGGATTTATCCCCTTCTTCTTTTGGCGAATATTATTATTGTGATGTGACTAATGTAAGTCAGGTAACTGATATTATTAATAATATCACTAAGCAGCAATCTATCGATGTACTGGTTTCTAACGCCGGTATTCATTTTTCTGCCAATATAGAAAATACGTCAGAAGATGATTTTGATAAAGTATTTAATATCAACGTCAAAGGTGCTTATGCTGCTGTTAAAGCCGTATTACCTAGTATGAAAGCGAAAAATAATGGTGCTATTATTATAATGTCGTCCGATCAAGCCTTAGTAGCTAAACATAACTCTTTTGCCTACAACTTAAGTAAAGCGGCACTTGCTTCAATGGCAAAAACCACGGCAATCGATTACGCCGCATTTAATATTCGCGCCAATGCAGTTTGTCCTGGTACGATAGAAACGCCCCTTTATCATCATGCTATCAACAATTACTGTCAAAAGTCTGGTGCTAACAAAGCAGAAATACATAAGGAAGAAGAAAGCTTGCAACCGCTAAACCGCTTAGGTCAGCCAGAAGAAGTTGCTGAATTAGTGTTATTTTTAGCCTCGGACAACGCTAAGTTTATTACCGGTAGCTTACAAGTCATTGATGGTGGTTACACGGCACAATAATAGAGTGTAATAAAAGTATTAGAATAACGAGCAGCTAAAATGAAAATAATTGATCCTCACCTACACTTATTTGATCTTGAGTTAGGTCATTATGACTGGCTACAGGCTAAAAACCCACCTTTTTGGCCTGATAAACACCGCATCAATAAAAGTTTCGATGTGAGTAATTTAACGCTAAAAAAACCGTTATCTTTATCTGGCTTTGTTCATATTGAAGCGGGCTTTGATAACGAACAACCATGGCGTGAACTTTTAGCCCTAGAGCAAAGCTGTAATAAGCGTTTTCGAGCCATCGCTAATCTCGATTTAACCTCATCAAGCAAACACGTTAATTTGGTTATAGACAAATTAGCTGAACTCCCTTCGTTTGTTGGCGTTCGTCACTTATTAGATGATCAAGCGTTAACGTTCTTAAAAAACACACAAGTTCTTGATAATATAAAAATATTGAATGAAAATGGTTTGGTATTCGACGTTCAATTACCGTTAATTGAGCATGCACCCGTTGATGCGTTATGTGATGTTATTTCAAATAACCCCAATATACATTTCATTATAAATCACGCAGGTTTTCCACCTAGTAATATACAAACTATTGAATGGCAACGCTGGCAAAGCAACTTAGAAAAATTATCTATTTTCCCTCATGTTGCCATTAAATGCTCTGGCTGGGAAATGGCAGATAGAGATTATCGCTCAGATTGGTTAAACGAAAATTTATTACTTGTTTTTACTGTTTTTGGTACTAAAAGGGTCATGTTAGCCAGTAATTTTCCGTTATGTTTATTTAGTCATAAGAGTTATCAGGCCTATTGGCAGTCAATAATATCGAGTGATTTTTTTCAAGCGTTAACCGAGCAAGAAAAAAACGCATTGTGCTATGACAATGCGCTTAACTGGTATGCTATGAGCTGTATCCTCAATTAATACAACATGAGGATACAGCAGAAAAACTGCTAATCATATCGTGGTCTACTTAATCACAACATGTGGCGACTTCATAACCACCGCATCATTCAATTCAATACCAAGCCCTGGTTCTTCCGATACTTGAAAAAATCCATTAACCGGTTGCGGATCTTGTAAACATAATTCGCGATTCCAGTCTTTAATAGCATAGGTGTGATGCTCATGAATTAAAAAGTTTGGAATAGCTGTTTCTAAATGCAAGGAAGCTGCGGTGGCCACAGGGCCGCCACAAACATGTGCTTGAATACGAATATCGTAAACATCAGCATAATCACATACTTTTTTCGCTTCAGTAAAGCCACCGCATAAGCCAACATCAGGTTGTAATACGTCAATGCTTTGATCTTCAAAATAAGGACGAACATCCCAACGGTGATATAAACGCTCGCCACCGGCAATAGGCACATTAACGTTATCTGATACTTTTTTATGTACTGCAGAATTTAAATAGTTAACCGGCTCTTCATACATCATGCAACCCACTTCTTCGACTATTCTCCCCATTTGAATGGCCGATGCCGCACCCATTAATGAATGCGATTCAAAAATAATATCAACATCCTCGCCCACTGCATCACGAATAGCACGCAATCGGTTACCAAATAAATGCATTTGTGGTTTAGTAAATAACTTGGTTCGATCAAATGATGAGCTGCCGTCTTTGTTATACACGATGGGATCAACTTTTACCGCATCATAACCTTCACTTACCGCTTTTAATGCCGCTTGAGCATATTCTTCCGGCTCGATTAGCTTATTGATTTCGCTATCCCAATCAAACTGCAGCTGACTGGCGTAAGTGCGTAATTTGTCATTTACTTTACCGCCAAGTAATTGATAAACCGGTACACCTAATGCCTTTGCTTTAATATCCCAAAGCGCTGTATCAATGGCGCTCATAGCAGAATACAAAACAGGTCCGCCACCTAAACCCCAAAAACTTTCTCTGAGCATACGTGACCACAACAGTTCCGTATTAAACGGGTTAAAGCCGATTAATACTGCTTCACTGATTTCTTTGATCATAGCGGCAGCAGCACTGTGTCCCCAATCATAAGCTAAACCGGCTTCGCCAACACCACTAATGCCGTCATCAGTATGAACACGAATGAAAACAGGGTTCCAGCCGATACGTTTCGGACAGTGAATATCAAATACTTCAACATGGGTAACTTTCATTTTTGTCTCTTTAAATTAGGTTCTTTGTTTTTATTTCAAATAAATACAATGCTTACTTTAGGTAACAATTCAACTTTACGTTGTATGGTTCAAGTTAAAGAATAAAGCACGGAGTTGACGATAGTCAATGAGTACTTTTGACGCATAAATTGGGCGATGCAATAACAAGATGAGAGTTACGTAGCAAAATCTGGGTATGCTCTTGCCACTCTTCGCATCATTGCTGGCCATGCAGTTTCTCCACCCGTTTTTCCCGCATGCACAATATTCGCTTGGGCTTTAATGCCATCAATAATGCTCTGCGGTGCATAAATAGGTTTCATGCCCGTAGACATAATTTGTAATTGCACCTGACATGCTCGAGTTAAATCATACATATGCATAAACGCGTCACCAATGGTTTTACCCACCGTAAGCGCACCATGGTTTCTCAGTAACATAAAATTGGCATTACCTAAGTTTTGCTGCAATCTTAACTTTTCATCTGCATTTACCGCTAAACCTTCATAACCATGATAACTCATTGAAGCCAGCGCAAACATAGCGTATTGACTTAATGTCAGCAAGCCCTCTTCAAGGCTAGCAACGGCAATAGTGTCGTTGGTGTGAATGTGCATAACGCAAATATCCTCATGACGCGCCTCATGTACAGCACTGTGAATAGTAAAACCCGCTGGATTAATTTCAAACGGGCAATCTTTATCAATAATATTGCCGTCAATATCAATTTTAACTAAGTTTGATGCGGTAACTTCCTCAAATGCTAAACCAAACGCATTGATCAATAGATGCTCAGTGCCGGGAATACGAGCAGAGATATGCGTATGAATAAGATCATCCCAACCATGCATGACCATTAAACGGTAACAGGCGGCTAAATCAACGCGAATTTGCCATTCCTGCGCTGACACTTTATCTTTTACATTTACCTTAGGGAGTTCAAACATCGTTATGCCTTGTCTATTTTATCGCTACAAATTTATTAATATAAATAAAGTCTACCTGAGCTAGGCGCGGGTATAAAGAAAGAGTTACCATAAGATATAATTTCAAACCCAAAAACGCTCTCATTATATGTGTATTTTATTTTTTGCCATCAAACAGCACCCTAAATATCCAGTGATCATTTGTGCAAACCGTGATGAATTTCATCAAAGACCTACACAGTCAATGCATTGGTGGCCTAATAACAATTTACTTACAGACGGCTTATTAACAAGTGAGGTATTAGCGGGTAAAGATTTACAGGCGGGTGGCACTTGGCTTGGTTTAAATAAACAGGGACGATTTAGCGCACTCACCAATTTTAGACAACCACAATTTTTTGATAAAAACAAAAAATCACGTGGTGATTTAGTATTACAAGCATTAGCAAATCAAGATAATGATATAACAAAACAGTTAGCAGAGTCATCAAATAACTATAACGCCTTTAATTTAGTCTTCGGCCAACTGGATAACCTAATCTGCTTCGACAGTGTGTCAGAAAAAAAACAAGTATTAAATTCAGGATTTCACAGTCTATGTAACGGCGCATTAGACGACATTTGGCCTAAAATGGCACTTGGGCAGGCTAAACTTGCCGATAAAATAAAAGATTATTCATTAGATATAGAACAGCTATTCAAATTAATGAAAAGCGGCCAGCAAGCACAAATTGAACACTTACCAAAAACAGGCGTGCCATTAAATTGGGAGCAACTGCTCAGTTCTATTTTTATTATTTCGCCAGAATACGGCACCCGAACGACCAATATAATCACCCTAGATAACGAGGGGAATATTTCTATTTATGATCAAAGCTATAATGAGCAAGGAGAGTGTACAAAGAAGCAAAGTTTCTATGTAACACCATAAATTAAATTATTTCTTTTACTAATGCGGCAAGTAGAATAATAAAAACTAAGATCCATGAAGTTTTACTGAATTTTGCTTGCTGTTCATCACTCATCGGCTTACCAAACCGTTCACCCAAAATAACCATGAGTGCTACTGCGGCAAAAACACACGCTAATATAATTAATAATGTCATCGATACCTCTACAGTTAACTAAGTTTTTTTACCTAGATTTAACAAAATCATTTACTATTGCGAAAGATACCTCTTATTCACTATTTTAGCTAGAGACAGGGTTTACATGCCACAAGTTTCACCATCACAAGCAAATGATTTTTTTCAAAAATGTCAATTTATTATTCGACTTGGCAAGGCATTACACAAGCTTGGCTCTACAGTATATCGTTTAGAATATAATCTACTCTCTATTGCTCAGTAGGTTTATTTGAACTTGCTGCTTGACATTTAATGTCAGGTACAGCACGTGTTATGGTGCTATTTAAGCTTTATTTTGGCGCAGTACTAGGCATGGATTTTGGTAAATTTATTTGGGGTGAAGTGAGTTTTATGCCTCCAGATACCATGCCCGTTTAGACCTCATGGGCAGCCGTAACTGCCCCAGGGCAAGAACATAAGCGTTTAAAAAACAGTCAACATGACTTTTTCTGCATAATCACTATCTAGAGCAGCTTTAAACCGTTTAGCTTTTATTCCTTTTTTATATGCCGACGCTAGCCAAATTGATGAAATGTGCCAATGTGCTGTTGATTTGTTTTTATCACCCACAAAAATTAACGATCATGTTATATCCTTAAAAATTCAGGATCGCTTCCCTTTGATTGTATAAAGAAGTAAATATCACATAAAATTCACGTTACACTAAAAAGTGTAAATAGATGTTTCGCTGACTAGAATTTAAGGTAAATTCCTCGTAATATCTAATCACTGTACAGCATTTGCATGTAAGCTACATGAGCACAACAATATCGAATGATTAAAAATATAAAATGAGATTAAATTAATGAAAGCGATTATAACAAGCTCTGTATGCGCATCTTTACTATTACTCAGCGGTTGCAGTAACAGTGATAACACAGTAATAGATTCTTCTAAAGTGACCGTTCAGAAAATAGCTTTAGCATCAGGTATCGATAAAGCGAATATGGATACAAATATTCGTCCACAAGATAATTTTTATCGCTATATTAACGGCGGCTGGATGAACAGCCATAAGATTCCTGGTGATAAAACCGCTATAGGTTCTTTTTATGATTTGCGTGATAAAGCTGATGAAGATGTAAATGTAATTATTGAAGAACTTGCGGCAACTGATGATTTAATAATGGGCTCTGACGAGCAAAAAGTAGCTGATTTATTTCGTTCTTATATGGATAGTGAAAAACGTAATACTTTAGGTATAAACCCAATCCAATCAATTATAACGACCATCAATAATCTACAAGATAAAGATGACCTAGCTGAATTTTTTGGTCAATATTCCTCTGCAGGGATTAATACCCCATTAGCTTTGTACATTAGCGTTGATGCTAAGAATTCTTCAAGCTACGCCATTCATATCTGGCAAAATGGCTTAAATTTACCTGACAAGGATTACTACTTTAATGACGCCGAGCGTTTTGTTGATTTGCGCAATGGTTATGTCTCGCATATTGAAAACATGTATAACTTAGCAGGCATCAGCAATGGTAATAGTGCAGCTAATAATATTATGGCATTAGAAACTAACTTAGCTAAGTTTCATTGGACACGCGTGGAAACCCGTGATAGTGAAAAACGTTATAATAAGTTTGCTACCAAGAATCTAAATAGTCTCACCAGTAAATTTAACTGGCAAGCTTTTTTAGCGGCCGAAGGTGTTGCTAGCCAAAAAGATATTATTATTAACCAGCCTGATTTTATTGAGAGCTTTGGTAACGTATTTGAGCAAACATCACTTGAAACATGGAAGCAATATTTAACATTTAATACCTTAAGTGCTTTTTCTAGTTACCTAACTGCTGATTTAGATAATGAAAATTTTAAGTTTTTCTCAAAGCAACTAAACGGCCGCAATGAGCAGCGCCCACAATGGAAACGCGGTGTAGGCGTTGTGAATGGTAATCTAGGTGAGGTGATTGGTAAAGTTTATGTAACTCGCCACTTTACGCCAAAAGCAAAAGATAGAATGAGTAATTTAGTTGAAAATTTGCGTAATGCATACGGCGCAAGTATTGATGACTTAGAATGGATGTCAGACGGTACTAAAAAAGCTGCGCATATAAAGCTTGCTGCTTTCACACCTAAAATTGGTTACCCTGACCAATGGGAAGACTACTCTAAACTTGCAATCAAGGTTGATGATCTAGTAGGTAATATTATTCGTTCACGCAAAGTGTCTAGCGAAAAAGAAATTTCAAAACTCGGTGGTCCAATTCGTAAATGGGAATGGGGCATGACACCACAAACGGTTAACGCCTATTACAATCCTACCGTGAACGAAATTGTTTTTCCTGCTGCTATTTTACAAGCACCTTTCTTTAATATGAAAGCTGACGATGCTGTAAACTATGGCGGTATTGGCGCTGTGATTGGCCATGAAATGGGACATGGATTTGATGACCAAGGCAGTAAATACGACGCCACAGGTAATCTTCGCAACTGGTGGACAGAACAAGATCTGAAAGAATTTTCAACTCGTACTAAAGCACTCGTTGAACAATATGCAGATTATCAAGTATTTGATGATTTGAACGTTAATGGTAAACTAACCTTAGGTGAAAACATTGGTGATTTATCAGGGGTAACTATCGCCTATAAAGCTTACAAAGCGTCATTAAACGGTAAAAAAGCACTTGTCATTGACGGTTTAACTGGCGATCAACGCTTCTTTATAGGCTATGCACAAATTTGGCGTTCAAAGATCGTCGAAAAATCAATGCGTAACCGTGTCGCCACTGACCCTCATTCTCCAGGTGAGTTTCGTGCTTTAGGGTCGCTCTCAAATATGAATGAATTCTATCAAGCTTTTAACGTAAAAGAAGGTGATGCTATGTATATAGCCCCTGAAAAACGCGTTAAAATTTGGTAATCAAGTTTATTGAAAATGTATTTTGATATGTTAAAAAAGCAGCTTATAGGATCTCTAGCCAAAAAAAATAGGTGATTTGGAGCTGGCTAACTCACCTATATTTATCTCCATCAGCAATACCATTTTCTAGAAAATCATACTTTAAGTACTTGCTAAAACTGTTACGATCTTGGCTCTCGCGCCATGGTATAAAACTCATTATTAGGCTGCATGCGAGTAACGATAGCCATTCTATTTGATAGCCCAAAGAAGGCCGTAATGCCTGCAATATCTAAGATATCCTCATCATCGTAGCCATGGTTCTTTAGTTGTTCATAATCGGACTCTTGCACCAACTCTGGAGAGCGCGAAAGTTTGAGAGCAAACGTCAACATCGCTTTTTGCTTCTCATTTATTGGTGCGTGGAGATAATTCACCGCAATCTGGTCCGCAAGTAGCGGCTCTTTGGCAAATACGCGAAGCATTGCCCCGTGTGCCACAACACAATACTGGCAACCATTAGCTGAACTAATAGCAACAACAATCATCTCTTTTTCTGCCGGACTAAGCGTACTTCCTTCACGGTGCATAATAGCATCGTGATAAGCAAAGAATGCTCTGAATTCAGCAGGCCTATATGCCAGGGTCAGAAATACATTGGGGATAAATCGAGCTTTATCCTGAACTTCCAATATACGGGCAAGGATATCTTCGGGCAAAGATTTTAAGTCTGGTATAGGGTATCTACTTATCGTTAATGCACTCATCTGTGATCACCTTTTGGTTCGTTTATTATCTATCTGTTAATAATCTAATTCTTTATTTAAAATAAGTGAAATTAATTATTCAAATGATAGTGATAACTAAAGATTATTAAATAAAAGCATAATAATTACGTTATTTCTAGCCGCCGCTGAATCGAAAGCTTTACTAGAAATCAGAGCGTGATTTTATATCTCAATAGGTACCTTTGTCCTAGAAATCTAAACTGGAAACTGCTTCTAAGGGCAAAGCTGATTAATACACTTTCAATGACCTACATGATTCGGTTGATTCAGTTGATTCAGT
>DPHE01000078.1:80829-91203 GCA_003521815.1 Colwellia sp. | reverse complement strand
AAAATCAAGGAGTCAGAGCACTTGGTTCCTGAACTATGCTTTTATGAGATTTTTTGTGGGGACTCGTCAGCAACAGTCATCATGAATACGTCTTAAATATGTTAAAGCATTCTGTTAGAATAATAGGCTATTGATTAAAGAATACCGAGCCCGCATGTCAGAATTTAAAGAATTTTCACTTTTAGAGTCAATTAGTGACCGTCTTAGTCTTAAAGGCTATAAACAGCCTACACCGATCCAAAAAGAATGCATCCCAGCTCTTATTAATGGGAATGACCTTCTTGGTATAGCGCAAACAGGAACAGGAAAAACAGCGGCCTTTTCATTGCCTATTATCAATAATTTTGGACGAAATAAAATTGACATCAAAGCCAAGAACACGCGTTCGCTCATACTCACGCCGACGAGAGAGCTTGCCTCGCAAATAATGCAAAATATTGATGACTACGCTGAGGGTTTAGAGCTCAAAACTAAGGTTGTTTATGGTGGTGTAGGAAGACAAGGTCAAGTTGACTCTATCGTACTTGGGCTTGATATTTTAGTGGCCACCCCTGGAAGGTTATTGGATTTAATTGAAACGGGCGATATACATTTTAAGGCGTTAGAAGTATTTGTGTTAGATGAAGCAGATACAATGCTTGATATGGGGTTTTTTAATGATGTTCAAAGCATCATATCTAAACTGCCAAAGAACCGACAAACACTATTGTTTTCAGCGACTATGCCAGCTGAAATAGAGGTACTTGCAGAAGCAATATTAACGGATCCAATAAAAATTCAAATTACGGCTGAAACAGTTACTATCGACTTGGTTAATCAAAGTGTATACCACCTTGAAAAAGCAAATAAAATACCTTTACTCTTTAATATCCTGCAAAAGCCTGACTTTGAAAAAGTGCTCATTTTTTGTAAAACAAAGTATGGAGCTGATATCATTGTTAAAGCACTAGAAAAAGCATCAATAACTGCTGCTAGCCTTCACAGTGGTAAAACGCAAGCCGTTAGAGAGGAAGCGTTACAAAATTTTAAAGATTCTAATCTAAGAGTATTAGTTGCAACTGATGTTGCTGCTCGCGGAATTGATGTTGATAATATTACTTTAGTCATTAACTATAACCTTCCTGAAGATCCAAGAAACTACATACACCGTATAGGGCGAACTGCTCGTGCCGGTAAAAGTGGAATGGCCATTTCATTTGCTGTAGAGAATGATATAAGACAATTAATTAATATCGAAAATAGCATAGGACAAATCATTCCTGTTGTTACAGAACAGCCTTTCCATAAAGCGTTTTCAAAAGTGCCTAAAGAAGTCAAAAAAAAGCTAAATAAAACTAACCGAACGAATAGTACAAGAAAAAAAAGAAAATAAGGATAGGTATAAAGTAGCCAACTAAAAATTTTTAGCTAGGCTACAAATATCATATCTCGATGCCTTAGTGCCTTTCTTTGTGGTGAAGATAAGCACACTGAGATAAGTTATCGTCAAATAATACCAATAATTTCAACCCCCATATTTATTAAACAATACGTTCAATCTGTTTTTGCTTGATAAAAACGAATAGCCATCTAAACATCTAAAGCTTGCTAATAATATTATATCAGCATAAACTCCCATTCTTAGCTAGGAAATGAGGTGCCTTTACTCGACTCAATAGTCGCAATAAAGAATTCCTCAACTGTACCCGCAACTGTAAATCGTTATTTTATTTGAATGTGAAATAATAAAAAACGATAAGTCAGATATCTAGCCTGTTATAAATACACTCACAATCATCAACGACTATTTTGCGTGCGGGAAAACACCAGAACACTATGCCAATACAATTACAGGTTGATCAGCTCAGCTGGACAATTAACACTACAAGCATTTTAAAAAACATCTCTTTTAACGTAAATAAAGGAGAAGTTATTGGTATTATTGGTCCTAACGGCGCCGGTAAAACTAGCCTGCTACGTTGTATCACCAATCAGCAACAAAATATTCGCGGCGCTGTACTTAACGGTTCTGTCTATCTCAATAATAAAAAAATCAAATCTTATAGTCCTAAACAACTCGCCCAACATTTTGCCCTTGTGGCACAAAAAGCAGAAGCCATATTTTCATTAACCGTTATCGACATAGTTAAAATGGGCTTGTTACCGCATAAAGGTTTATTCGCGTTAGATGATGATCATGATAAAGCGCAAATAAACCGTGCACTGGTTAAAGTAGGTTTGGTTAGTGCTGAAAAAATGACGTTTAAGCAACTCTCTGGCGGCGAGCAACAACGGGTATTAATTGCTCGAGCTTTGGTACAACAAGCACAAATTCTAATTTTAGATGAGCCGACGAACCACTTAGATGTTTATTATCAGCACCAAATATTAGACTTAGTTAAGCGGCTAAACGTTACTGTGATCATGACAGTGCATGATCTCAATTTAGCTAGTCAATATTGCCAACGCATATTACTGCTCAATCAAGGTCAATTAATTGCTGATGGCAATCCTATTGACGTACTAACCGAGTCACAGTTAAGTTCCGTGTTTAAGTTACCTTGCCAAGTCGAGCAAAGAGCAACCGGGCAAGATCCCTCTTCGAAAAAACCTAGAATATTTTTCTCATTGCCACACGATCAGAGTATAAAAATAAGCGAAGGCACTCAAGATGAATAAATTACTCTTTATTCTTATTGCATTATTATTGCTAACCTTGGCCTCTACCATCGCCGGATTGCACTTTGGTCCTGCCGGCATAACCAGTAGCCAAGTTTTTCAATGTTTACTCGGTACTTGTGAGAATCCAGTCAGCCAAATGGTGATTTGGCAAGTACGAGTTCCAAGAGTATTAGTCGCACTTGTTGCCGGTATGGGGCTAGCTATTGCTGGCGCTATTTTACAAAACACCACTCGTAACCCATTAGCTGATCCCTATCTCTTTGGCATCGTATCGGGTGCTGGTTTAGGGGCTACTATTGCTAGCCTTTCTCTAGGCGATAATCTAGCCATAGCCCTTCCCCTTGCCGCCTTTCTCGGCGCTTTATTTGCTATTACCATCGTGTTATTTATCGCAAAAATACTACAGCGTATGGAGCAGCTATTACTCGCGGGTGTTGCTGTGTCTTTTATGTTGGGTTCGCTCACACAATTCATTCTATATTTCGGTGAGCCTTTTGCCACTAACCGAGTAATCTTTTGGCTAATGGGTAGTTTATCTCGCGTTGAAATGAGTAATTTTTACGTGATTGGCAGTGTATTGCTCGTTACCATTATTACCATTGTTGCCCTGCATAGACATATAGATGCCTTATTACTCGGCGATGAAAGCGCAGCAAGCCTAGGCGTTAATGTAGATAGATTAAGACTATTGATGCTTGGGCTATGTGCAGCACTTACCGCAACTATCGTGGCGTATTGCGGCGGCATTGGTTTTGTTGGTTTAATGATCCCTCATATTGTTCGACAAATCATTGGCGTAACCACACTTAAACTGGTGATAGGCAGTGCCTTAATTGGTGGCAGCTTTTTAATCTGGGTTGATATTATTGCTCGCTCAGCATTAGCAAATGCAGAAATTCCTATTGGTATTATTACCTCAGCTTTAGGGAGTGTATTTTTTCTCTTTATTATGGTTCGCACAAGAAGCACTAATTGATATTCACAACATGCAAATTAATAGTTATGAACAACAAAGCACAAGGATAAAAAATGACAGACAACAATACAGGTAATAATACAGATAAAAAAAGCGCACAGCATAAAAAGCGTATGCAAAGCCTCAAAGAAAAAGTAGATCAACGTATTGATAAAGCCCAAGAAGAACGCGGATTACTCATTGTAATTACGGGTAACGGCAAAGGTAAGTCGACCTCAGGCTTTGGTACCATTGCGCGCGCTGTTGGGCATGGGTTAAATGCCGCTGTAGTCCAATATATTAAAGGTACATGGGCATGTGGAGAACGGTCTTTACTTGAAAATGCAGGCGTTAGTTTTGATGTCATGGCAACAGGCTTCACTTGGAATACACAGGATAAAGAAAAAGATATTGCCGCTGCCCAAAAAGTTTGGCAGCGCAGTAAAGAATTATTAAAAGATAATAATATTGATATCGTTTTGTTTGATGAATTAACCTATATGCTCAGCTATAAATACATTGATTTAGATGAAGTTCTCGATGCGATAAAAAACAGACCCGTTAATCAACACGTTATTATTACCGGCCGCGCTTGTCACCGCTCTATTATCGAATTAGCAGATACGGTTAGTGAAGTGCAATCAGTAAAGCATGCTTTTGATAATGGTATCAAAGCACAAAAAGGCATTGACTGGTAACTCAGTTATTATCAGTAATGGCGATTGACAATAAACAGATGAAAATAATGATTAAAATTCTCTTATTGCTAAGCATGTTCAGCGTGAGTGTCATGAGCGCGTTCGCTAGTGAAACGGCTAATAAGCCGACAATTATTGCGCTATCGCCCCACATAGTAGAAATGCTATATGACATTGGTGCCGGTGAACAGATCATTGGTACGACTTCGTTCGCCGATTACCCTGAACAAGCTAAAAGCATTCCTATTATTGGTAATTATTTACGTTTGCAAATTGAAAAAGTGATCTCCCTACAACCTGATTACATTATCGCTTGGAAAAGTGGTAACCCTAGCGATGATCTAGCGCGTTTAAAACAACTCGGTTTTACTATTGTCTATTCACAACCAAATTCTTTTAAAGATATCGCTAAAGAAATGCGCGAATTTGGACGATTAACAGGGCATAAAGCACAAGCTGAAACAACCGCACAACAACTGCTTAATGACCTAGACAAAATAACTCGCCAATATCAAAATAAAGAGCCTATCACTGTATTTTACGAGTTATGGTCACGACCTTTAACTACCGTCGCCCAGGGCAGTTGGCCTCAGCAATTGTTAAATATCTGTAAAGCAAAAAATCCATTTGAACACGCCACGGCATCTTTTCCTCAAATTAATATTGAGAAAATACTGTTATCACCAGTTCAATTAATTATTCAGCCATTATCAATAAACCAAACTGACAAAGAAGCCTTTAATTGGCAAGACTGGCAAATTATTCCTGCCGTGGCAAACAAACAAATAATTCAACCTAATGCTGACGCTATCCATCGAATGAGCATACGCAGCTTAAAAGAATTAACCAAATTGTGTGCTGACATTGATAAAACACGTCAATTGTTATTGTACAAAAAAACGCTCTAATTGAGCATAAACGTAAAGTTTTAGGTGTTTAACTTAAGTCTCGACTTAGTTAAGTGAAACGGGAAATAGGTGTAAAACCTATGCTGCCCCCGCAACGGTAAGAAACAGTTTTGCTATCAATGCAAAATCTGTTTTAAGTCCGGAGACCGGCCTAAAATTAAATTAATTATTGTAAGTACGGCGGGTACTTATAGTTGAGGAAAACATGAAAAAAACACTAATCGCACTTAGCATTACTAGTGCTCTAATTTCGCCATTAACTTTTGCTGAATCTTCTCAAAAAAAGGAAGTGAATGCAGTAGATGAAACAATACTAATTACCAGTAATCCCTATAATCAATCTACCGATGAGATTATGTCTACTGTGTCTGTAATAAATCGAATCGATATTGATAGAATTCAACCCAAATCTGTGGCTGAATTATTGCAAACAACCGCAGGTATCGACATTGCATCTAATGGCGGAGCGGCGCAAGTTACTTCTGTTTTTGTGCGTGGTACTAATTCAACCCATACCCTGTTTTTAGTTGATGGTGTCCGTATTAACACTATTACTGGTTCAGGTGGTTCATCTGTCAATGACATTCCAACTTATCAAATTGAACGCATTGAAATTGTTAAAGGGCCACGTGCTGCAATGTATGGTTCGGATGCTGTTGGTGCAGTAATTCAAATTTTTACCCGCGATTTAGAGTCAGGTGAAGTTCAAGCTGCTATTGAGTATGGCTCAAATAATTACAAATTTGCTGGCATCACCGCTGGCATTAGCCATGGTGATGGTTCGACTACGTTAAGTGTTAGCAGTGAAAGAAGCAATGGCTACAATGTCACAGCCAATGAATATCCTGTTGATGATGATATTGATGCCTATGATAAAACTAATTTATCAGTTAAAGGCCATCAAAAATTGAGTGATGCCTTAACGCTAAACTGGGTAGGTCGCTATGATGATGGTGAATATGACTATGATGGTAATAGCAGTTATACCGTTTTAGCACCCGCTCAAGAATATAAAAAACATTTATTAGCTACGGGTTTAAATTACACTCTAGACCAATGGTCACATGATTTATCTATTGCTAAATACCAAGAGAATCAAAAACGTTTAGGTGACTACCCTGCCGAAGATGAAACCAACCGTAATCAAGTAGATTACAGTAGCGTTTATAGTGTTGAAAATGGTTTAAGTTATAACTTTGGTGGTCAATTCTACCAAGATAAATATGAAGGCACTGGCTCATTCGAGGGTAAATCTCGTAATACCACCAACGCTTTTGCTGGAGCACTGTATGATACAGGCGCGCTATTAACAGAATTAGCACTTCGATATAACGATGTGGAAAATGTCGGTTCAGAAACCACTTATAATGTAAGCCTAGGTTATCAGCTTAGTGAGTCACTATTTGCCAGTATAAACCACGGAACCGGCTTTAAAACACCAACATTTTATCAACTTTATGATAGCTGGTCTGGAAATACCGATCTTGCCCTAGAAACATCGCAAAGCTGGGAAGTTATAGTACGCTCTAACATTGCTGGCGTTGAAGCAGAGCTTTCATATTTCCATTTAAATTTTGATAATTTACTTGATTATGATTACACCACTTATACTTACGCGAATATTGCTGATGCTCAAATTAAGGGGATAGAGTTAAATTTATCGAAAGACTTGGGCGACCTTAGTTTATCAACGAATTATGCATATACCGATACAGAAGATAAAACAACCGGTACTCAATTAAGCCGCCGCGCTCGTCACAAAGCGAACGTTGAAGCGTCTTATCAGTGGGAAAAAGTTAGCCTTAACGGTGTTTATAAGTATCAAGGCACTCGTTTTGATGCCTATTCCAACTCTTCATTGAGCGCTTATAATACACTTGATATTAGCGCGAGTTATCAATTAAGTGAAGAATGGAAGTTACAGGTAAAAGCGAATAATATCTTTGATAAAGACTTTGAAACTGCGCCTAGTTATGTAACTGCGGGTGCAGAGTATTTCTTACAAGTAAGCTATAGTCACTTCTAATAGTTACTTTGACTAAATGGTAAACATAAAAGAGATAAGTTACCCAAAGGTAACTTATCTCTTTTTTTTAAACGAAAAAAAACTTCTCAAACAGTACTAAAATAATTAAGAATTTAGCGCGTTGGTAACTCCTGTGATTTAATTGTTTCCTCAGTATTGTGTTTCTTAAACTTTAGGCGAGTCAATACATCACGTATGTCTTCAATAATCATATAAAGGCTAGGGATAAACACTAACGTAACAATTGTCGCAAATAACACGCCGAAAGATAATGATACAGCCATTGGAATAACTATTTGAGCTTGGGCACTTGTTTCAAAATAGATAATAGGCACCAAACCGATAAAAGTCGTTAACGATGTCAACATGATTGCTCTAAAGCGTTTAGTACCGGCATGTATCACGGCATCTTTTAATTGTTCACCGCGCTTTCTCGCATTATTCACATAATCGACCATAACTAAAGAATCGTTAACGGCAACTCCGGCAGCCGCTAAAATACCAAAAACAGATAATACACTTAGATCCATGCTCAACAGAAAGTGACCAAACACAGCGCCAATTATCCCAAAAGGAATAACCGTCATAATCATCACTGCTTGTGAATAGGATTTAAGTGGTATCGCTAACAATGAAAAGATAACCATAAATGAAATAAGTGCATCACGAATTTGATCTGCTACCCCGTCCATTTCTTCTTGAATTTTACCCGACAGCTTACTGTTAACTGCAGGATACTTCTTCAATAACTTAGGAATGTAATTGTCACGAATATCCTTAGCCACTTCAAATGGCTCAACCTGCTCAGCATCAACTTTGCCCCAAACATTAATGGTTCTGTTACCATTTTCCCGCCGAATACGGGTGACGCCATCCGTTAAGGTAACCTCGGCCAGTTCAGACAAAGGTAATTCAGCACCGTTAGGTGCTTGAATCAATACATCATCCACATGACCAACACTGCTTCGTTGTGCTAATGGATAACGCACCATCACTTTAACCTCTTCACTATCACGTAAGATACGCTGCACTTCTAAACCGTAAAAGCTATAATTCACTTGAGAAGCGATATCTGCCAGCGATATGCCCATACTGTAAGCTAAAGGTTTCAAGGTAAATTGCACTTCTTTAGCACTTGTTTGGCGTGAATCATTAATATCACCCACCCCTTTAACCGTGTTCAATTTATCCTTTAATTCATTGGCTGCTGCCAGCAACTGCGCATCATCTATACTTTCTAACATAAAGGCAACATCACCATCTTCTCGGCCACCGCCAAACAAGTTATCACTAATATTAAGTGACTTGATCCCAGGGTAATCCGGCATCTCTTTTCGCCATAAATCTGCAAGTTCAAACGTATTAATGGGTCTTTCTTCTGGTACGGTAAGCTTCACCATTACCTCACCACGGGTTCTACTACGTAAATCAACTTGCATATCAGAAATCATTGATACGCCATATTGACTTTCAACCGCTTTATCTACTTTTAAAATGCGACTCTGTATATTAAGCAAGGTGTCTAATGTTGATTTTTCTGAAGCGTCTATATTCATTTCAACACTGATACGAGGAAAGTCATGGGGTATTTTAGGCTGACCAATATAACGAACAAAGCCACCATTAAATAAGCCAGCACTTAATAACATTAAGCTAACAAAAAACATCAATACCGCGTAACGATACTCAAGAAATAGCGTAAGTGCAGGTTTATAAATATTATGAATAAAGTTTTTTAATTTAATATCAATAAAACGACGTACTCTGTCGAGCGGGTTTTTAGGGTTAAACTTTTTGATTTTCATTGTTACCAAATGTGCTGGTAAAATAAGCTTTGATTCGATCAAAGAGAAAATCAAACAAAAAATGACCACACCGCCAATTGCTTTACCAAAAGCTGAAGAAGGGCCTTCGCCAAATAAAAACGGCACAAACACCGCAATAGTTGTTAACACGCCAAACGTTGCTGGCATAGCAACACGTTTAACCCCGCGTATAACATTGTCAGTTGAGTGACCGTGCTCTTCTATTTCATCATGGGCACTCTCTCCCATCACTATGGCATCATCTACCACAATACCTAGCACTAAAATAAAGGCGAAAAGACTGATTACATTAATAGTAATATTAATAAGTTCCACTGGCATTAATAATAAAGTACCAAGAAAACAAACAGGTAATCCCATCATCACCCAAAAGGCTAAACGAACCCGAAGAAATAACGCCAACATTAAAAAGACTAATACCGCACCACTCTTCATGTTGTCTAACATCATGTTTAAACGACCGTTTAAGTAGTAGGTCATATCAACCCAAGTCTCTAATTTGACACCTTCAGGTAAAACAGCAGATTTCTGCTCAACGTAAGCATTCATAATCTCGGCAATATCAGTAATGCTTTGAATTTCTGATGCGCCAATAAATAAGGTTACTGAGTTTTCACCATTGAATTTAGAATATTGCAAACCTTCTTCAAAGCCATCATTAATCGTGGCCACTTCACCAAGCAAAACTTTTGTACCATCTTCAAGTGCTATTACGGGTACTTGTTCAAATTCATGACCGCGATAAGCCTGATTCTCAACCCTTAAATTAATATAACCATTGGTTGCACGAATTTGTCCCGCAGACATGTTACGAGAATAATTACGTACCGCATTAGCCACATCGCTAAAACTTAAGTTATATTCACGCAGTTTGTCTTTACTTACTTCAATAGAGATTTCATACGATAGACCACTGTGTAGCTCAGAGATACTAATACCAGGAAGCTGCTGAATTTCATTATGAATTTTACGACCAAGTTCTTTTAACTCTCCATTCGTTAAATTGCCGTATAAACTAATGTACATCACTTCTTGACGAAATTTTTCTCGCTCAACTTTGATCCGTTCCATACCGTCAGGAAAACTCGCAATGACATCAATTGCTGACTTAACCTCTTCAAGTACTACCTGAGGGTTATAATCAAGTTCCACCTCAAGCCAACCACTAGAGTAATTTCGATTAGAATAGGTTATCGCCCTTTTAATCCCTTGAACTGACTTTAATGCTTCTTCAATTTTAATGGTAATGCCCTCTTCAACTTCTTGAGGGGCCGCCCCAGGGTATGGGGCATTATAAGAA
>DPHE01000078.1:72134-80551 GCA_003521815.1 Colwellia sp. | reverse complement strand
GCAAACCAAGCAATAATGCCGGTATTGGTATCTATACTTGTATCTATTTTTTGCTTATTATTACTTTCGTCATCCGTATTACTGAGTGTTGTTTTAGTTACATCATCATGAGAATGCGTAGTCATTACTATTCTCCTTCTTTATCTGTATCAACAATTTTCACTTCAGCATTTTCATCAACAGGTTTCTTTTGATCGGAGATTAGCGCTAGTTTCATACCATCAACAGGATAATCTAACGCTGATACAATCAATTTATCACCGTCAAGTAACCCATTAGAAACAATAACATTCGCCCCTTGTTGGCGAACAATTTCGATAGCAGCATAATGTAATGTTGACTCATTACTGAATAAGCCCACTTTATTATCAACCACTAGGTAACGGGGTAATATACTTGCATTAGCAATTTCAATTCCCAATATTTCTGCCTGAACATAAGCACCAAAACGCAATGGGACATCATGACTAACTTCTGTATTAATCATCTCTTTTTTATCGTTTTCAACTTCTGGTAACAAATATGGATTTTCAACTTCTGCAACTAAGTAAGTCATACGACTTTTATTATCAATAACACCTTCATTACGCGCAACATGAGCCATCCATTCAACATTTCTCCCTGCATAATTTCCCACTAACTTCACTTTTGCATCATGTCCCTGATCAATTAAAAACCGTAATTCATTATCAGCCACAGGTAATCGCACTTCCGCAATAGCAGTACCAAGTAATTTACCTATTTGTGTACCCACACCAACAAAAGAGCCTAAACCGATCATTCTATTATCGATCATGGCATCATAAGGTGCTTTGATTTCTGTACGTTGCAAATTACGCTTTGCTCGTAAAACAGCAGCCTGTGCAGATTTAACACGTGCAAGTTCTTGCGCTAATTGAGGTTTACGTAAACTTAATTCAGTAGGGGAAGTGTCAGTGATAAGTTTCCATTCACGTTCAGCAACTTTACCTTGGGCAACTTCTTTTTCTAACGCCGCACGTGCTGAAGCCATATTTGCCTGCGCATCAATTAAGGCTGCATGGTAGTCGTTAGGATCAATACGTGCTAACAGCTGCCCTTTTTTAACAAAACCACCGCGAACAAAAATATCATTTAATTCAATAATTTCACCATTCACTTGTGCAACTAATGATGTTTCGTATTTCGGTTTAACAATGCCATAAGAACTTACATGTAAGGTCATTGGTGCTACGACAATGTTTTCTACCGAAATGATAGGTGTATTGTCTTCTTTAGCTTTTTCTTCAGGTGGAGTCTTCAAACTAGAAAACCCAAAATAGGCAATAATTCCCGCTACTAAAATGGCAATAGGTATTATTATTTGCTTTTTGTGTGCCACTGTATCATCCCTTTTAAAATTTATTTAACATCTATGCAATATCTATATAATGTTGACAAACGTAATTATTCACAACTAATAACTATTGAATTAGCCACTTAGCTATAATTATTTCTATTAATATAAAAACAGTTACACTATTTTATGTGGTCAATAATAACTAAATTATTATCACAGAGTTGTAACCGTCTATTACAAAATGTGCGCCTATTTGCCAAAAAAATTAACATTTATGACAAAATAAAATATTAACATTGTCATTTAATTAACTTAATAACTATTATTTTTTTACTGTTTTTACAAAAAAAATAACTTAAACTAATTGAGGTATAAACAACTTGATTTTTCACCATTTTAATACTTTGTAAAAATATTAGTGGACAAAATAACTAGATGCACACTATGTCAGGTATGGATTATATATCCAAACATACACGATAAAAAGGAACACATATGCTAAATAAAATTAGCGCCTTCTTTAATGAATTAATTGAAGACTTTCAAACAACTACTGAGCAGCAGAAAAACACTGAACTTTCATTAGAAATTTGCTGTGCTGTTTTATTATGTGAAGTAATGCGTGCTGATAGTGCTTTTACAGAAGAAGAACAAGATGCCCTCAGTGTTATTTTAACAACTCAATTTAACTTAACTGCACAGGAAGTTAATGACATCCTAGTAAAAGCATTAGAGTTAAGTGAAAATGCCAGTGATTTCCATCAATTCACTTCAAGAATCAATCAACACTATTCACTTAATCAACGTATAAAAATAGTCACTTTATTGTGGAAGGTTGCTTATGCCGATGGTGAACTTGCGAATATTGAAACGCATATTATTAGAAAAATCGCTGACTTATTACACCTCAGACATAACGAATATATCGCCACAAAAATTGCTGCCGAGGAATTTCATATCAAAAATGAAAAGAAGTAACACCAAGCGATATCGGTTATTATGTACCTAGCAGCTACTAACCATTTTTTATACTCGGCAATTTAATGACACAATCAACTCCAGATCTAAACGCAGAAATCGGCAAATACAATACTTTACGCATTATTGCACTAAACGATAGTGGCACCTATCTTGACGGCGGAACGTTAGGAGAAATACTACTACCCAGACGTTTTAAGCCTGTTGATTGTAAAATAGGGGAAAATATCCGTGTTTTTGTTTATTTAGACGGTGCTGAACGGTTAGTTGCAACGACAGAAAAGGCCTATGGCCAAGTGGGTGAATTTGTTTCATTAAAAGTCGCTCAAGTAAATAAAATGGGTGCTTTTTTAGATTGGGGTTTACCGAAAGATTTACTGGTACCCTATAACCAGCAACATTCAGAAATGGAAGTGGGTAAATATTACCTGGTTCGCATTTACCTTGATCAAGTCACCGATCGTGTTGCTGCTTCAAGTAAGTTAGATAAATTTATTGATATTTGGCCTGCTGAATATCAGCAAGGTGATAAAGTAAAATTGATTATTGGTAGTAAAACTGATTTAGGTTTTAAAGCTATAGTGAACGATTTACATTGGGGATTATTATACGACAATGAGATCTTTCAACCGTTGCGTATAGGCAAGCACATTGATGGTTATATCAAACAAGTTCGTGAAGACGGTCGCCTAGATCTGATTTTATCTCGTGGTAGTAAAAACAAAGTGAATGATTTTGCTGAAAAGTTCCTACAACACTTACGAGACAATGAAGGCTTCAGCCCACTACATGATAAAAGTTCACCAGAGTTAATCCAACGAATACTGGGCGTAAGTAAAAAAACGTATAAAGCCACAGTTGGTAACTTAATGAAAAATGGCAAAGTAACCATTGAAAAAGAGGGTGTTCGTATAAAGTAATAGGTAGTAGCTCAGATATTATAGTACGGTTCCAACTATCTGGATTAGACTAAACACGAAAGGCAACTTTAAGCTCATAGCTGCCATTCATATTCTATGGAGCTAAGGGGCACTTAGCGCCTTAGCTTTTTTAATCTAAACTTTCCTGCTACCCACTTCTATTTACTATCCACATGCTCAAGTAAAAACATGCATACATATAAAATCGTGGCCAATATCACTCGACCACTGCAGAAATAGATTATTACCATAAATATAGCGCTCTGCTCGTAGAAAAAGAAGTTATGAAAGGAGTGCTTGATGACCAATATGGACTCATTGAAAAGGTATTAAAAAACGCAGAATAAATCCCTAACTTATCCATAGATAGGCTTCTTCGAGAGCGGCCTGAAGATATAAGTTAACCTAAACGGCGGAGCTAAATTTTTGTAATGTTTTAGCTTCACCAATAAATAATTTCTGAATCATTCATACTACCGTTAAGGACAAAAACAATAACGCGAATAACGTTTTCCTATGATAGAATTCGTCTCAGATAACATCCCCAAAGCCTCCATAGTGGTAAAGTTTCAATGAATACTCAACAAGCCTCGAGCAACAAGCTAGAAAAAAAAATTAGACACCTAACGGGTAAAGCCGTATCAGATTACAATATGATTGAAGACGGCGATAAAATTCTTTGTGCGATAAGTGGTGGCAAAGATTCTTTCGTGATGCTTGATACCTTATTACATCTAAAACGTGTTGCTCCAATCAAGTTCGACGTTATAGCTGTAAATCTTGATCAAAAACAGCCTGGTTTCCCTGAACATATATTACCGAATTACCTTGAACAAAAAGGCATTGATTACTACATCATTGATAAAGACACTTATTCAGTAGTAAAGCAAAAGGTTCCCGAGGGAAAGACAACTTGTTCTTTATGTTCACGCCTTAGAAGAGGTTCTTTATATGGCTTTGCCGAGAAGATTGATGCAACTAAAATTGCGCTGGGTCATCATATGGATGACATCGTTGAAACATTGATGATGAACATGTTTAATAATTCGAAACTAAAAGCAATGCCGCCAAAGCTTCTTAGTGACGATAAACGAAATGTAGTCATAAGACCGCTTTCATACTGTAGAGAGAAGGATATTGAGCAACTCTCAGAGGTAAAGAACTACCCTATCATTCCTTGTAATCTTTGTGGCTCACAAGAAAACTTACAAAGAAAAAAAATAAAGAAAATGCTAAGTGATTGGGATCAAGAAACGCCTGGTCGTATTGAAAGTATTTTTAAAAGTACTCAAAGCATCAGCCCATCTCAATTATCTGATCATGATTTATACGACTTTTCATCTCTAACCATCGATAGAAGTGCTGAACCAAAAGAACAAGCGTTCGGTGGAGCTGATATCTCATCATCCAATTTAATTGACGTTAAGAACATTGAGATTATCGATGCTTCTTAGCTTGATCATGGAACACACATCCTTGTGTTCCTTTACTCAAAACTCCGCACATTTAATTCCTTAGAACGCCTAAAGCTTTATTCCTAATTAATACCTACTACCAACGATTAACTTCAATAGCTGTTCACTAATGGTATTAAAATCAATGCTAAGGTCTACAGTATAAAAACGTAGCTTATAACCCTGTATATACACAATTTCGTCATATCCAACTCCTAAAGAGAGATCTAAGAGCATTCTGTAGAGCTTAAAGATAATGGGTCGCTATCAATCTCTTGTGACCTTAAATAAGCATATAACTGAAATATATAATCTCTTTTAAATCGCTCTGTACCAAAGCGATTATTTGATGTTAGTCACAGAACTTCGGTACTGATAGCCCGCTAGTGATTTGCTGCTCTACAAGAGTTTTACACTCACTGGAAGTTTTGAGGCTCATACATTGCTCCTTTTATTACGTTGGAGTAATTCTAGGGTTAATGTTCAGCTTAGGGTATGTGTATCTGGCTAGACGTTCACGGCGGACCATCTCCATTAGCGCCATAGGGTTAACACTCTAATTTATCTTGATTTTTGAAAAGGTCAATGACCGCAATGGTGGCTTAGTTCACATAGATACTGACGACTTATTGGCAAAAAATCATCATCAAAAGCTTAAAGTCTTTATCTATGGGGAACGTCAGCTATAGGGAAACTGCTAGAGGAATGTGATTGTTAAGCCATGCTTGCTGTAGATCAAAACATACTAAGCTTTTCAAACACTAATGTCTTCAGTGAGGCATAAGTCTATTTTTTTTTCGAGGTTGGCCAAACAAAATGAGCAGGCTTGGTGGAAGTCGTTTCTACTACTGCTGTATTCTGGGCGAGTATCCCCCTGATTAATTTCCCCGTTTCTTTATGCTTACTACAAAATGTTTTAAGGTATAAAATTTCAACTCTACTGCGTGCCCAAGGGGTTGTACGCAGAAATTTCAAACTTGATTTAAGACGCGGCTTATTGGTGAAACAACGGATATTAAGTAACTCACCCATCTTCTCCCAACCAATTTTTTTCTCCAGTTCAGTTAGAATCTGTTCAAGTTTCACGCCGTGTAGCGGATCATTACTTTTATTCATAGTCTACCTAAAATCAAAAATAGCATTGTAACAAGTTTCCTAAATATTGACAGAATTATACGTTTAACTCACGTAAAAGTGCACCAATAATTTTATGGATAAGCTAATATCCTCAGTGTCGCTTTAATTAAAAGCATCATGACCGCACTTGCGGTTTAGCTCTTTGTTGGAAGTTCTGCCGATTTGATATAATGTTTCTTTGACCGCTTTAGTGACTGAGTTGCCAATCCTTGGGAGATTATTGGTTAGTATCATATTTCTTATTAGTATAAAGAAAAAAGGCTGATAATTATCAGCCTTTTGGTTTCTGTTGCTCTATTTTTTAAAATATTAATCTGATGTTCGGTAGCTCGCTAGCTCAGTAGACAAACTAAGACCTTGCAATTTAAGCTGATTAACACGTTGTAAGTAAGCAGCACCTTTTAGCATATGCAATGCAACATCAACTGCACCACGACGGGTATAATCTTCTAAATAACTGCCTTTTACCCAGCTATTAAACGCACCTAAACTTGGACCTGCCCAAATTTGGTAATCCATTTCACGTCCTTTTTCACCGGTATTTGACCAACGAGAACTTAAGCCTAAGTACCAACGGAAAATTAATGCCATTTTACGTTTAGGGCTTGATTGTGCACGGGCTAACATTTCTGGATCACGCTCTTGGAAGAAAGCTTCAGTACCTGCCCAAACATCATCTAAGTTTGAACGGAAAATTTGTTTTTCAATTTTCACTCGTTCATCACTAGGAATATCTTCGATAGAGTCATAGGCAACGTATAATTCATAAAGTTTTTTAGCGCGCATAGCGAACATTGAACCACGTTTAACCACTTGTAACTTAACACCCATTTCAAACATATCTGCTGCAGGAGCCATAGTAACATCAGCCATTTCAACGTTTGCTAATAGTTTACGAGTATATTCCGATGCACCTGCTTCAACACAGGCTTGGTTTACTGAGCCTAGTACAATATATGCTGCGCCCATATTATAGGCAGCAAGCGTTGCTTCTGGCGTACCGATACCACCACCAGCACCTACGCGAAGTACTGGCGAAAAGTTATATTGTGCTTGAACTTCGTCACGAAGCGCTATAATTGTTGGTAATAACGTTAAAAATGGACGGTTATCAGTATGACCACCCGAATCCGCTTCAGCAGTAATGTCATCAGCCATTGGTACAAGTTTTGACAACTCGACTTGCTCTGGTGTGATTTTTCCTTGTGCTAGTAGCTTATCAAGGAATTTTTGTGGTGCGGGCTCCATAAAGCGGCGACCCACTTCAGTACGAGAAACTTTAGCAATCACTTTATGACCAATATTAACACTACCATCAGCATTCTTTGAAAGGCCAGCAACACGATACCAAACAATGTGCTCGGTTAAACCTAAATAAGCTGATGCTTCAACCGTTTTAACGCCAAGCTTGATAAAACGCTCTACAGCGCCACGCTCTAATGCCTCTTCTGCAGGTGCATGAATTAAATTCACCGCATAAGGGCCATTGGGTAATTCTGCCTGTATACGACGAATGGCATCTTCAACCGCGTCAGGTACTAAACCCGCAGCGCCAAATGAACATAAAAATCCCGCTTTACCCAATGCAACCACTAACTCAACAGACGCAATACCATTAGCCATTGCGCCTCCATGGTATGCGTATTTAACACCGTGTTGTTTTTTATAAGCCTCGTCACCTAAATCTTCAGGAGTGAGTTTTTGGGCAAACGCTAATACATCACTAACACCAGACGTTGACGTAGCATTTGCAAGACCAAGTTCATTGCCCTTTTTGGCAATATAAACAGGGGAAGCTAAATCCATTAAAGCGGTTTTAATAGCACCGCTATCGGTTTTTATCGTGTTGTTATCAACTTGCCATACCCAGTCGATGGCATTGTTGTTATTAAAATCTAGCTTTGACATTTTTATTTCCTATTTATAAATTCTTTATTTTTTTAGCTATAGTAAGTGCATAGATTCCCGCCAAGACAACGCGGGAATGACGATGCTGATACAACGCAGGAATGACTATTCAGAGGCTTGAGCATAAGCTCATCGTGCCTAGTCGTTATACTTGTATAGCAAACGCATTACACCTATATATTTACCGTACACTTATATATTTACCGTCATACCCGAGATCTTTTGTCGGGTATCCAGTTTTTAACTAAATAATCTCATCATACAAATCTAACCAATCAGGGTTTGTTTTTTCTATTAATCTTATTTTCCAAGCTCTCTGCCACTTCTTTAATGTTTTTTCACGCATGATGGCATTTTCCATATCATCAAATTGTTCAAAATAGACTAGCCGATTAACTTGATGTTGCTCAGTAAATCCACTAACAACATGGTTTTTGTGTTGCCAAGTGCGTTTCACTATGTCACTAGTAACACCAATATATAAAGTGCCATTCTTTTTACTTGCCAGTATATATACAACGGGGTTTTTCATATTATCTTCCTTGATAAGTTACTTAGTTCACCTTAGTCCATAGATTCCCGCCAAGACAACGCGGGAATGACGACTCAGAGGTATGCGCAATTTCCTTCCTTGATAAATTACTTAGTACACCTTAGCCCATAGATTCCCGCCAAGAAAACGCGGGAATGACGACTGAGAGG
>DPHE01000078.1:59918-71940 GCA_003521815.1 Colwellia sp. | reverse complement strand
GGGAATGACGACTGAGAGGTATGCTACCGTCATACCCGAGGTGTTTTGTCGGGTATCCATTCCCTTAGTATTTACGTCCTATCAAGCCTCTACCAGACTCAATACTATATCTTTCACTTCGTATATTCTTAAACCATCTTTCGATAAGTTGGCATCGCCCACTAAACGCACTTCACCATCAGTTCGTATGATGTCGGTGATGTGAACATCAAGTGACATTTGCTTATTCAATGGCGTAATTTGACCACGGTATTTCCATTTAACTAACGTCGTTGGGGCAATAAACCGAGGATTAGTAAACTCTTTACCTAAGTCTTTACTAAGCGCATAGGTTTGCATTAATTCAATAATCGCTTCCACACCTAATGAGCCCGGCATAACAGGGTCTTGATGGAAGTGGTAACGGAAGAACCAATCAGTCGCGTCAATAGTGCGCTCACCATGTACATAAGCAAAACCTGCTTTACCACCGCCTTCAACAATCGATACGGTATCAATGAAGTTCATTTGACCACCAGCCAATTTATAATGCGGTTTATTTGATGGCGCTTTATAAAGTGCTAAATCATTATTCGATAAATCAATCACGTCAATATCAGATTTCGGCGTGTTGTTATCTTCAAACCATGGATAAGTTGTTCTACCATTATCGATACCTAATTGGTTTGTTAACGCATCTCCGCCAAAGTAACCAAATACAGCGGTACCTTTATAAAATAAATCATGCTTTTCTAATGCTTGAGCGGCTGAGTTTTCATCTTTAACATAAAGCTCAAAGGTAAAGCTTTGTACTATCATGCCGCCAGCCATTGTGGTGCTTAGTAGTACCGATTTATTAACAATAGTTTTATTGCGTAAATCCACTTGTTTGATTAAGTCACCGCTACCGTCTAAGTTACGGAAGAATAAATCTTTTTCTGGATATTTTAAGGTAGTACCCATATAACCTGAAATAAAGCCGTTTGGTTGTAAGGCTATTTCCATGATTAATGAATAAGGCATCCAGTTATTGACACTGTTTTTAGTAAAGTACCATGCATCGCTCGGCACAAAATATTCAGCAATACAGCTAGAGGTCTTTTTCAAATCAAGGCGAGTACCTTGTACTTCAACCACTTGAGTAACTACTTGTAAATCACCACAAGGTGTACGCGGTGGAATTCTACCTTTGTATACATCAAAGTCAGGACCAAAACATTTTGAAATATTACCAGTAGCAAACTCAAACATATGCCACGGTGTAAATGGTGCTTGGTTAGGCACACGGTTTTGTCCAGCAACCATTGGCGCTTCAAAATGCTGAATAGGGGTAACTCCCTTTTCTTTTGGTGCATTAAAATCTGACATCACTTTCATTAACGGACGTTCAACATGCTTAAATGGTTCAACACCACGTTCATCAAGCTCAGCATTAGTGTCAGTACTTTCGCTAGCAGTATTTTGAATCGCAGCGCTTTGATTAACTAACTGCACATTGTCTGGCAAACTCACTGGGTAAGGCGAGTTCTCATCTTGCTCTAAAATCATCATCGCTAAGTTTTGGAAATCAACAACCGTTTTACCATCCAAAATAATATCAATGTTGGCTTTTAAATAAGGGTATGGGTGCATACCCATTTCCGTTACTTCCATGCGATAGGTTAAGGTGTTGTGTTGCGGAAGCACTTGACCACGACAACGAACTGTTTGCGATTGACCTGGCATCGGTTGGAAGCGCGCATTATTCATGTTGGCATGCATACCTAATGACAACATAAAGAACATCGCCATTTGACCACAGCCTTCACTCATTAATGAGCCAGCCATTACTTGATCACCTTTAAAATGACAAGGGAAATACCAATGATTAGGATCTAAATCTTTTTGCCCTTCTAGTAAACCTAAGCCCCAATGACCGCCTGACGCATCAACTTTAGTAATACGCTCAATCATTAAGAATTTTTCTGATGAGAATTTTAACGATGGATTACGACCTTGTTGATCGTATTCAGTGCTAAAACATCCCGCAACATCACCATTAACTAACTTCATCATGTCATTGTAATCGTATTCATCACGGCTACGTTGCATCAATGGGGCAAATGAGGTTTTCTTAGCATTAGCTAATTGTGCTTTATCTTTATCATTTAAGATAACGCCTTTACCATCTTTTAATTCGTCATCAGTAAAGAAGCCCGCACAACCATTACGCATGATTAAGACTTTTTTATCACCAACGTAACAATCGTAGTGGAAGAAGAATAATAGCTGTTCGCCATTTTTAGCATACGAATCTATATGAATCTCATAACGTAGTGTTTCACCGCCAAACGCCATTTCCTCTAAGAAAGTTAACTGACAATCAAGTAATCGGTAAACGCGATCACCTTTGGCTTGAAAATCAATGCCGATATATGAGATTAACAATAAATCACATTGACCAGACTCTACCGATACTGACCATGGAATTTGTCCATCAATTAAAAACGGCGCATCAACCGGAATATCGTACTCAGTGCACATATAAGATTTTTTATATTCGTTCACTGTCGCTTCTAACTCAGTGACTCGCGATACTAATAAGTAATCTGTGGTTGGCAAACGAACGCGACGCGAGTAGCTATCAATAATACGGTACTCTTCACCGAAAACGTTACCAATTTCACCTTCAGCAAACTCCACTAAATCAGCAGTATCCCAAATAATTTCTTTTGGTTGATTAAAACGCTCTTCAAGTTGCAGTGATGGGTAATGGTAGCCGTCAGGACCTTTTATTTGAAAACCTGATTCATTGGCCCACTGCTCATTAACTGCCACTAAATCATCTGTATGTGGATTATGGCTAACAACTGACAACTCAGGTACTTGTATAGCTACTGGTATTTTTTCAGTAGTGTAAGCCGGTAAGTCAGCGCCTACATTAGCTTGCATTTCTATCAGCTTAGAAATCTGCTGCCCTGCCATTTGGCGAGTGGTTAAAAATGCTTGATGTGTCGCTGATTCTTGATAGATTTCTTTACTCGCCTGATGTTTAACATTGACATTATGTTTTTTAGTCGCTTGTGAGATATTTTTCACTTTTGCTCCAGTAACGATAGTTGATCGTGCTTTGGCTTGAGTCGTAAGCTGGCTAATTGCCTTAGGCGCTAGATTACTCAAGTTGATACCTTGTTTGACGTTTGCTAATGCTTTACCGGTAAATGATTGCTTGATGCTCACCATTTCAGTACTTTGACCTTGGCTTACAATGGCATCGAATATTGAATTACCACCTAGATTAATGGTTTTGATTAATTTAGGGCGTTGCTTTCCTGTTGGTGCAGGTGCCGCCTGATGTGCATACTTGCTTGATGATAAAATCAAATGAGCACAGCTCTCATCTTTACCTAAACCATTTATCGCTATGGCTGATTTTGCAGTAATGCGTTTATCTAAAATAAGCGCCGTTTTAACAATACTCGCAATACCTGAGGCGTTAAACGTATGACCGACATTACTTTTAACTGAGCTAATTGCCTTACCTGAATAGAGCTTAGGTAACGCTTGATTTTCTGCTGAATTTTCACGGCTAAAACCACTGGCATGGGCTTCCACTTGACTAACATCCCCAGCAGTAATACCTGCAAGGGCTAATGCTTTATTGGCGGCCTTAGTGATAGACACTTCATCAAAACCGTTAGCAAAGCTTAAGCTATCAATATTAGCGTATATTTGCTGCTCAGTGACTTGAGATGCAGGCTTAACAACAAAAGCCGCGGCACCTTCACCGACAAGCCATTGCTCTTGCTTAAGTACATCGCTTGCTGTTTTGCCTTCAACAGATACCTTGCCATAGTGTTGTCTTAGGGTAATATTTTCTATTGAGCCTGCTAAATCAACCGAGGCAATAATCACGGCATCAATATCAGAGGTTTGGAATAAGTTTTCAGCCAATTCTACACAACGATAAACAGAATTTTCTTCTGCAGATAATGTAATTGCGGGACCTGAGAAATCCCATAACGCTGAAATACGTGACGCCATGATATTACCGATGAAACTGGTGTACTGATTAAGCTGGGCAGCAAAAGCGACACCGTCTTTGGCAATATTGGTTAAGGTTTCACGTTGTTCCTCAGTTAAGGTAACACCTTGTTGTAATAAGCTTTCTTCAATTTGCGTACTTAAATTAACGCGACCACGGTATTGGTGTAGCTCTAGTTCAATGCCCATTGCTACTAATACCGCAACGTTGCTACCTTCTTTAAGGCCAGCATCTTTAGCCGCATTATCAGCAACTTTCATCATCATCAGTTGTTGAGGGATTAAACAATCTTGCTCGTTTGGTGGTACTTTAAAGCGCAAGAAATCGATATCAAATTCTTCAACATAGCCACCTTTAGGCGCTTTACTTAACGCTAAAGCACTCATCACTTGGCTATTTTGTTCAATACCTTTCCAACGCTTAGTGGGTAATTCTCGAAAGGTATTGCCATCTGTTTCTATTAGCGCTTTAAAGCTCGCTAAGTCTTTCGCGCCACCAAAGTGCGCATCCATACCAATAATGGCTAATGGCTCACGCGCTTTAGCTTGATCAGCTACTGGCGCAAGTGTTTGTGTTGGCTGTTGTAAAACTAAATGGGCATTAGAGCCACCAAAACCAAAAACACTGACACCTGCGGTGCGCGGTTTTTGGCTATTTTCTTGTGGCCAGTCAATGGTCTCTGTTGGCATTTGTGCGCCAGTTAAATAACCATTTTTAGAACTAAGCGGCTCATTTAAATTAATGGTTGCGGGAATTTTAGCTTCATTCAATGCCCATATTGCTTTAGTCATACCCGGCATACCCGCGGCAGTAAGCAAGTGACCTAAGTTAGATTTTACCGAGCCGAGTAATGGTTTATTGCCATTTTTACGTGGGAAACGACTAAAAAAGGTATCCATTGAACCGAGTTCAACGTTATCACCTTTAGGCGTACCGGTTGCATGACATTCAATGTAATCGACATCACGTGGGTCTACATCTGCGTCATCGTAGGCACGTTCATAAACCAGTACTTGTCCTTTAGTATTCGGGCTTAGTACAAATTCACCTTTACCATCATTAGATAAGGCGCCGCCTTTAATAATCGCATGAATTTTGTCGCCATCACGTACGGCATCGCTATGACGTTTAAGTACCATCATGCCTGCGCCTTCGCCGGCAAATAAGCCTTGAGAATTTTTATCAAACGGGGCGTGAATATTATTCGCTGGGTAGGCTTGGAAAATTGAAAAGCCCATATTCACAAACATAGGATCAGAGCCTGACACTGCGCCCGCTAACATCATGTCAGCTTTACCTGTATGTAAGTAATCACAGGCTAGTTTCACAGAATAACAACTTGAAGCACAAGCGGCATCAAGGGCAAAATGTGACCCACCAAGCCCTGCTGCTTTGGCTAGTAATGCCGCAGGATAACCGGCAACTAAAGCGTTATCGGCATGAATATCATTTTGCGCGATATTAGTATCAGAAAAGTGACTTAACTGAAAATCATCATTAAGCACTTGTTTTAAAGCTCCATCAACGACTTGATGATACAAGGGCATAAATAAGTGATTAGACGATTTGGTAGGGAATGATAAGTTACCTAAAATCACACCACAGTCTTCAAGCTTATCGCTGCCCCAATAACCTGCATCGGTTAATGCTTGTTGGGTTACATATAATGCCCACTGATTTAAATCATCTAACTCGTTTAGATATTCTGTGGTTAAGTTATTCTCGTTGTTAGCCTTTCCTTGCACATCATCGGAAACAAAAGCACTAGCATCAAAATCAAAGCCTCGAATATAGCCGCCATGTACACAATAAAACTTATCAGCATCACCTTTTTTACCGGTATATTTATCAGGATCAACGCCCATTTGTTCAATGGTTGCTTTGCTTCTGCAATCTTGTTTTTTAAGTAACTGCTGCCAAAACTCTTCTGGCGCAGAAGATCCTGGGAACAAATTAGCAATACCTACTACAGCAATATTTTCCATACTTTCCTCGAAAGTTTTATAATTCTTTTTTAGCTATATACCAAACGGATTAATTAATTGTACACTTGGTATTCTTCACAATAATTGATCCAGTAAATAGGGTTTGAAGATCAAGCTTCACACCATGGCTCGTTAATTTAGCAATCGCTCTTAAATACGTTAATTCGTCGCTCGTCCCTTTGGCGTTTATTGGCACAGCAACACGTGCTTTCTTTGCACTTTCCTTAGATGAACTGGCAGATGAATCAGCAAACTTACTAACAGATCGCTTTTCAGAAAAATCTAACGTTTTATCTACCCAACTACACAACGAACGTCCTGGCCCCATTTCAATAAATACCCGTGCTCCTTTGTCATGCAAGGTATTAATCAAGCGCGGAAAATCAACTCTATCGCAAAGACACTTTGCCACACTATGAGCAATAGCCTTGCTTAATTGTGGTATAGGTAAATAGCAAGAGCTTGAATACATCTTGGTTGTTAAACGTGGGGTAACATCCATGGTATATAGCTTAACCATGTCGTCATGTTCTTTATTTGCTGGGGCGCTATGTATGGCATTAGCCATATTTAATGGCATAGCGCGAACACCTATTTTTTTAATCACACGCAAACAATCTTCTGGATAACCGGCAACTAATAAACTATCCGGCGTATTCACTATGGTGCAATAAACACGTTCTTCACCTTCGCTTGCTTTGATGAAGTCATCAAGGGTTGCTTTAATGGTGTAGGTTTCCCAAATTAATTCATCATCTTTGTTTTTATTGTCTACGCCACCTAAACCCCAATGTTCACGCAAGGTTAATAACTCACCGCAAAGGCGGTGATTAAAAGTGTCTGAATTTGCTAAACGAGCACTCATTAAACCCGGTTGTTGCCAAGCGCCAAGCGCAGCGTACATGCTAACTTCGCCCATGGAATAACCCGTCGCGTAATCCGCTTTAACGTTAAAGACATTTTCAAATACCTTAGTAAAGACACACGCGAAGCCAACACCCGCTTCAGCAATATCAGCTAAACTGCCACGAAGGTTTAAATCAAGTTGCTTAAGTTCTTTAAAATCTGGGCGAATAATCGTGCGGGGATTTAATAAACGGTCTTTTAAGCTTGCGCCAATATCATCCGCTAAATAGGCAACATCTTGATGAATTTCAGGGAATAAATGAAATAAATCACGACCTAAGCCAACATACGTTGCGCCAATGCCCGGATATAAAAAGGTGACATTATTGGTATTGTCATCAGCATTCACTGGTGTGGCACTAAAATAGCTGCCCTTAGGCGTACGCCATTCGTTGTTAGCATTATCAACTGAAAGTGCGTTAACTATACCTGCTTTGGCCAATTGTATTTCTTTGAGTAGCTCTTCTTTAGATTCACACAGTAAAGAAACGGTAAAGCTACTTTCTGCGACTGTTGACTGATAAGTATCAAAACAAGCTAAAGCGATAGTTTTAATATTAGTTTGGCTAGTTTCAAGTTCAGTTTCAATATCAGCTAACCTTGTTAATAAGGCTTGTTGATCATTACCGCTAATTAACACTAGCTGTAAATCACTACAGGCGATAAAGCCATTTCGACGAATATCATCCGCCGGATGTTTTTGTGATGAATCGATGGTTTTATTTTCAGCTAAAATCACATGACAATAATTATTCGTTTCACCTTCAGAGCTGCCGACTAAACAGCTATAAGCAGCAAGATGAGCACTACCATCAACATGTGGATACCAAGGACGAGACTCTGTTGGCAGATAAAAGTTCGACGCTTGCCATTGTGCCACTTCACTTTCTTGTGGTTGTTGCCAATCACTGATAGCAGGAATATAACGTTGTTGCAGAGCGATGACTGTACGCAGCAGTCCTAATACTTGAGAGAAACCTTTCCCTTCCCCCGTAACACTTCGGGCAGAAGTGATAGCCGTCGATAATTTATCTTCATTACCATAGCTTGAAATTAATGCGCTAGATTCTGTTTCAGCAAGTTTATCATCAGCTAGCGCTGATACTTCAACCAAGCCAATATCTAGAGGATTAACATCCGCATTTTGTATGGCAGATTGAGTGGTTAAATGAATATCATCGCCAACAGCAAAGCCTTTTATCCATGAGTATACATAGCTGCTATTTGCTTGAGCAAAGTTAACCGATGAAAACAATAAGGCAGCAACACCGTAACAGGGTTGATAACCAGTAAAGCTATTATCAAAGCTAATGGTTGCAGAATCTGACAACCCTTTATCTGCTAATAGCTCCGATAAATGATCTTCTAAATTTACACCAACTAACGCTACTATATTATTTTGAGCAATCAGTAAATCAATTTGAATCAGTGCTTTAGCCAATGAAGTAACGACTAAAATATTGCCAACATTGGTCGTTTCAATACTCGCTTGGTCAGCAATATTTTGTGTTACAAGCACGACTTTAATATCAGAGCTGTTCACTTGGTTAGCTGATGCCATACGAGCAACAGCTTTATAACAATCATTTAAGGTGATTTCTGAAGCTGATAACTGTTCATTGCCTTGCTCTTTACCTAAGTAAAGCGCACGTTCAACCCGATCAATGTCTTGTTGAACGCCACTTTTATTCTCAAACTGAGCATCAAGTCCAATAATGGCACTAGTGTAATTACTGATTGCCATTACGCTTTTTTCTCGCTAATAGCTTTTTCAGTAAGGGCTTTTGGCAAAAACAAATCATTTAAGTTAGCACTAGCGGTAACCTTAGCTGATCTTATTTCACTCAACACTTCATTGCTTTCGCTGATTAACGCTATATCTGCCGTTAACGCGCCACGTTGTTTGCCTTTTCCTGAGCTTTTAACCACGGTTAATTGTAGGTAAAAAGGCTCATTAAGCGTCACTTCGCGGAATACTGTCCAACTTTGCGTACTTGACGGTAAGCTACCTAGCCCTAATTCTTTTTTCGCCCAAACTAACATCGCTTGGTAAGCTAAGTCGTTAGCAAAAATATTGCTTTGGTTACCATTGTTACTTAACGGGAAATCCCCTTGCATTTCAGCTGCAACGGCAGGTACTTGGCAACGTAATAATAAGCCTTGTTCGTTACACTCAAGAATTTCACTTATGCCCTGTAAGCTTGGCCCGTGAAACAAAGTGCCATTGCTATAAAGTGACTTCGCATTTTCAGCGGTAGTTGGTATGACTAAGTTTGCCTCAGGACAAATTTTAGCTTGGCTAACTAACGTCAGTTGTGCGCCATAATGAAAAACGATTTTTCCTTTGGGGTTCATGCTTGAAATTTTAGTATCAACTACTAAACGTTCACCGCCATCAACAGCTTCGGCGTTCATCTCAACTTGATAGTCACTCGCTTCACTGCCATCGCTCTTACTGTCAAAGATGACACCTTTGAATAATTTATAGTTTTCTAAACCTTGATAGTAAAAGTTAGGATAAGCTTTTTCACTGGCATCACGCATCCAAGCTATTGCACATACCGTTGGGAAAACTTTGTCATCGCCAATGGTATGGTCTGCTAAAAAGGTATTGTTAGTCGCTAACAGTGTTTTACTAACACTGACATTCAAGCGACTAACTTGTGGCTTTTTTACAGCAGTATCTGCTTGGTCTTCTTTTTGATCTTTGGAAAGGTCATTACCTACTAAGATTTGTGCACAGCGATTATTATTTGCCGCTAACTCACTCACTAATAATTTTGCACCGGCATCTAATGGAATAATATAAACACCACGGTCGTTAAACATACGTTTAAGCTCTGGTGTTACCATGCCGCCATCCCAAGGTCCCCAGTTAAAACTTAATACTTGGGCAGTTGGGTTTAACGCTTTAAAACGGTAAGCCGTTTTATTTAAAATATCATTCGCGATAGAGTAATCAGACTGGCCAGGGTTGCCATAAAAGCCTGCTGCTGATGAAAATAAAACTAAGTGTTTAACATTTTCAGTCGTCGTTGCCGCTAACAAAGAAAGTAAACCGTCAATTTTAGTGCTGTAAACCGCATTGAATTCTCCAAGCGTTTTTTGCTCAATAAATTTATCGGCTAAAACACCTGCGCCATGAATAATACCGGTTACTTCACCAAGTTGTTTAGTGATGGGTTCTACGGCAGCAGAAACACTACTACTGTTAGTCACATCGGCTGCAACATAATGTGCTTGGCCACCAGCGGCTTTAATCGCATTTAAGGTTTGTGCTATTTCACGGTTTGCTAATACTGGACGAACAAACTGTGTCACTTTAACGGGCGTTGGTTTATCACCTGAAGCAATCAAGGCTTGCATTGCGGCTTTTTTCAGTGCCACTTCATCAGTAATTCCTTTTGCCCAGCTTGGTTCATTATCATCAAATGATGAACGACCTAATAAAATAAATTTAGACTGGTATTGTTTAGCTATTTCTATCACACAATGTGCAGTTACGCCTTTTGCGCCGCCACTCACTAAAAATACTGAATCGCTATTAATGCTTTCGCCTGCCGTTAACTGATAACTGTCAGTGGCAACACCTGTTAGCGTTAAACGTGTGCCAATGTTATTGCTCAGGTTATCGGTGTCATAAGCCACTTCAACAATACTAGTATCAATATCAAGTAACTCATCACTGATCATCGTTGCTGCTTTATCTGCCGCGACTTTAGCTGATAAATCAACTACACGACAAAATACGCTACTCTCGCCTGCATTCCATTCGTGATTAATGGTTTTAACTAAGCCCGCTAAACCTGCTTGAACTAAATCAGCATTAACGTCAGCCTTAACTTGTGACGCACTGTCATCATTATTAGCCAAACCTAACGTACCACCTTGGCGTGTAACCACCATAAATGAAGCGCGTGCTTTGGTTGCATTTTTTACTTTAGATAACTTCGCTAAAACAAACGCTAACATTAAGCCTTGTTTTGCTGCTTCTGGGTATTCAATAGCATCAACAGTGTTGTTTGATTGCAAATAAATAACCGCATCAAGCTGCTCATTTTTCTCGATGATGTCGCTCACTTGCGTTTCATCAAGGGTTTTGTCACGGTTACCAATTTCAATAACGTTAACTGATTTAGCAAAGGTTTTTTTAGAGTTAACTTTTCCTTCATTGTTAAGCCAGTTAGGTTTTAATGCAATAACATTCCAACCGGCTTTTACTAGCTTGCCACTTAACGCAACGGCTGCGCCTGTGCCATCGTCAACGATTAGCGCATTAGCGCCCCCTTGTTGAGTAACGTCTTGAACAATTTTATTAATCGAAGATAAAGCGGTTAATTCAACAGTGGCACTAGGTGCCCCTTGAAAATCAGCCGATGCTTCAGTTGCTTTTTCTGCTACTGGAATATTTGCTTTTGCGCCTGGTGGTGTTGGCTCAGTCGGTGAAACCTTACTTTGCATATAGCTAACTATTTCACCTAAAGTACGTAGCTCAGCTAAATCTTCTGGGTTAAGTTCAGGCAAATCAGGAATAGTCTCTTGTACTGCTCCTAGGATCTCAACACGTTTGATTGAATCGATTCCTAAGTCAGCTTCCATATCCATAGCTAGCTCTAACATTTCTACTGGGTAGCCCGTTTTCTCAGCAACCACTTCCATCATCACTTTTTGAATGTAGTCAGTATCAATGGCGGGGGCTACTATTTCAGTAACAACAACTGGCGCGCTATCTGTCGCAGCAGTAGGTGCTACTTTAGATTGCATATAACTAACAATTTCACCTAAGGTGCGAAGCTCTGCTAAATCTTCTGGATTAAGCTCTGGAAGATCAGGAATTGTCTCTTGTACTGCCCCTAAAATTTCAACACGTTTAATAGAATCGATGCCTAAGTCGGCTTCCATGTCCATTTCAAGCTCTAACATGTCCACTGGGTAGCCGGTTTTCTCAGCAACCACTTCCATCATCACTTTTTGAATGTAGTCAGTATCAATCGCAGGGGTACTACTTACAGCAGCAACTGGTGCACTCTCTGCAGCGGGTGCCGGTGCGGCTGACACTTTAGATTGCATGTAGCTAACAATTTCACCTAAGGTACGTAGCTCTGCTAAATCTTCTGGGTTAAGCTCA
>DPHE01000078.1:59440-59688 GCA_003521815.1 Colwellia sp. | reverse complement strand
ATACCTAAGTCAGCTTCCATGTCCATTTCAAGCTCTAACATGTCAACTGGGTAGCCTGTTTTCTCAGCAACTACTTCCATCATAACTTTTTGAATGTAGCCTGTATCAATTGCAGGGGCAGCACTTGCAGCAGCAACGACTGGCGCACTTTCTGTAACAGCGGCCGGTGCAGCAGGTACTTTAGATTGCATATAGCTAACAATCTCACCTAAGGTGCGTAGCTCAGCTAAATCTTCTGGGTTAAGCTC
>DPHE01000078.1:29735-59209 GCA_003521815.1 Colwellia sp. | reverse complement strand
TCGATACCTAAGTCAGCTTCCATATCCATTTCAAGCTCTAACATTTCAGTTGGATAGCCTGTTTTCTCGGCAACAACATCCATCATCACTTTTTGGATGTGTGCTAAGTCAATGGCGGGAGTACTTTCATTACTCGAAACCTGTGTACTCGAAACTGAAGTACTAGCAACTTTACTTTGCATATAGCTAACAATTTCACCTAAGGTGCGTAGCTCTGCTAAATCTTCTGGATTAAGCTCAGGTAAGTCAGGAATAAGCTCTTGTACTGAACCTAAAATTTCAACGCGTTTGATTGAGTCGATACCTAAATCGGCTTCCATATCCATTTCAAGCTCTAACATTTCTGTTGGGTAGCCAGTTTTCTCAGCAACCACTTCCATCATCACTTTTTGGATATGGGCTAAATCAATAGCGGGTGCAGCAGATACAGATGTTTCAACTAAATGAAGTGCAGGCGTATTTGCCGGTGCTACTGACTCCGCTTTTGACTTCATGTAGTTAACAATTTCACCTAAGGTACGAAGCTCAGCTAAATCTTCAGGATTTAATTCTGGCAAGTCAGGTATAAGCTCTTGTACTGAGCCTAAGATTTCAACGCGTTTGATTGAGTCGATACCTAAGTCAGCTTCCATATCCATTTCAAGCTCTAACATTTCTGTTGGGTAACCGGTTTTCTCAGCAACCACTTCCATCATCACAGTTTGAATTTTTTCTAAATCAACGGTTGCACTTGGCAGAGCTTCTGCAGCAACAGCCACAATAATTTCAGCAACAGGCGCCACAGCAACAGCAGTTGCTACTGTTTGAACTGGCGCTGCTGGAGTATTTGTAACAACAGGAGCTAAAGGCGCTGTTGGCGTTGATACTTGAGCGACAGGTTTAGCCGCCGTTGGCATTTTAGGTGCAACAAGAGGCACTACTTTTTCAGTAGTTTTTACAACGATTGGCGCATCATTGTTTGACAACATTGCTGCCATATTATCTGTTTGATTATTTAGATATTGTTCATGAACACGCAATGTTTCAGACTGAAACTCATGGTACATTCCTAAAGTACGATCTAAGCTTTCAGGTAACTCATCACCCGCTTGCGCAGTAAGCACAGTATCAAAGGTTTTAGCGTAATCTTTTGGTCCTTGCATGTACTGTTCATGTACGTTTAGTAATTGCTGTTGATGATCGACAAACTGACTGACACTGCGCTCAATGCTACTGACTAAACTATCAGCATCAACATTATTAGCACCTATACTAGGCGCACTCACTTGGCTTGGTTGACCAACCGATCCATCAGCATTCAGATAGACAATTTTCTCAACTTCAACAATACGCTCTACTTCAACGATTTTTTCGACAATTTGTGGTGCTGGTACAGCAACTGGAACTGAAGTCGCTTGCTTAACCGTCCAACCATCATTTAAAGCATCTTCAAACGCTTTTGACGTTTTAGCACTTACATATGAGGCACCTGTTAACTTCATGCCTAATGGCGACATTTTAGTTGCAGTTAACGGACGTTTAACCGCACAATAAGGGTCGATGTCGTTCAGTTCTAACCCTAACACCGCCATTTGAACAGCCGCTTGACGCATTTGCATATCAGCAGATTTTTTAGGGTTAGCATTAACCGCAATAGCAACAACATCGTCTTTGTCATTTAAAATGTTTTCAACTAATTTAGTTAATACATTTTTAGGACCAAATTCTACAAATACACGACCACCGTCAGCATAAATATTATCAATTTCTTCATTAAAGTGAACTGATTCTAAAATGTGATTTTTTAAGCTCTTTTTAATATCAGCCGCTTTATTTGAGTGTGCTTTCGCTGTACCGTTAGAGTATACAGGTACGCTAGGTTTATTAAATTTAGCGTTATCAATTGCAGCTGCAAAAGGTTTTTGTGCATGGCCAACCAATGGCGTATGAAATGCCGCTGATACAGGTAAAGGTACAACTTTGTAACCTTTCGCTTTCAGCTCATCCATCGCAATAGCAATTTGACTAGTAACACCCGCAACAACCACTTGATTATTTGAATTGTAATTCGCAATTGAAATATCGTTAATATCTTTGATATCTTCCGCTACTTTTTCTGGCGAACCAACAACGGCGATCATAGTGCCGGTATCTACACTCGTATCTTCTGGCGCAGCCATTGCTTGACCGCGGCTGCGCGCTAGCATCATATAATCGCTATCGTTTACGACACCAGCTGCCCAAAGTGCGGTTAATTCACCAAAACTGTGTCCAGCGGTAAAGTCAGCTTTAAAGCCTGCGTTAATAAAGGTTTTGTATAGACCTACACTTAATGTGCCAATAGCCGGTTGAGCATGTTGAGTTAATCGTAGCGCTTCTTCTTGTGCTTTACGTGCATCATTATTAAACACAGGGATAGGATAAGTGGTAGGCGTTAGTTGACCTAAGCCAGCCGTGGTAAATTCGCTGTCCATGTCTTGCGCTGCCTCCATTACACTTGGGAAGTTACAAGCTAGCTCTCGTCCCATATTAACATATTGTGAACCTTGACCAGAGAAAAGTGCAACAACTTTACCTTCAACAGCTAACCCAGATTGACGGAAGTAAACCCCTGTAGGAACCGACCAGTTATCATTGCCTGCTTTAGCAGTAAATTGCTTCAATGCTGCCTCAATCATTTTGATTGCTTGCTCTGCATTTTTAGCAACAAAACCACAACGCGCTAACTCAGCCGCAGGCGTTTGTAGGGTATTTTCAGTGACTAAGGCGTTAAAGACATAAGGTTGCGCTTCACTATCAACACTTAGTTTAGCTTGCCAATCCGTTAAGCTAGCAACCAAGGCACTTTCATTGGCAGCCGTCACTAAAATAGTTTGTGGCACAGCGTTTAAACGATATTGCCCTTGTGCGGTAGGCGTGTATTCTTCTAATACCATGTGGTAGTTTGTGCCACCGAAACCAAATGAGCTAATACCTGCACGACGAGGTACGCCATCTTCTCTTGCCATCCAAGGACGTGTTTCATTGTTCAAATACATAGGGCTATTTTCAATATCAAGCGCTGTATTTGGTTGATCAATGTGAATCGTTGCTGGCAAAACTTTGTGGTGTAAGGCTAATATCGCCTTGATCATACCTGCTGAACCCGCAGCTGCTTTAGTATGGCCAATCTGTGACTTAACCGAGCCTAGGGCAATATGTTGTTTTTGGTCATTATCTGCACTGAAGTGTTTAACTAAACCTCCAAACTCTGCGGCATCACCCGCTTTAGTGCCAGTACCATGCGCTTCAATTAAGCCACACGTTTTAGGATCAAAACCCGCATCATCATAAGCACGTTTTAATGCTTTTGCTTGACCATCTGGACGTGGTGCATAAATAGATTTAAAACGACCATCTGACGAAGTACCAATACCTTTAAGTACCGCATAAATTTTATCGCCATCGCGTTCCGCATCTTCAAGACGTTTAAACGCCATCATGCCAATACCTTCACCAATCATCATGCCTTTTGAATCATTATCAAACGGACGAATATCTTCACCGGTAGTAAAAGCTGGCGTTTTAGAGAATGACATATACATAAATGGTGAGTTATCACAACAAACACCACCTGAGATCATCACTTCTGAACGATGCTCTAATAAGTCAGAGATCGCTAACTTAATAGCCGCTAATGAGCCTGCACAAGCCGCATCAACAACACAGTTAGTGCCACCAAAATCGAAACGGTTAGCAATACGACCAGAAATTACGTTACCTAACATGCCAGGGAATGAGTTTTCTTCCCAGCCGATATACGCTTTCTTGAATTTTTCAATGATCATAGCGCGATCTTCGGCATCAACACCTGACGCTTTCAATACTTTTTCTAATACCGGACCTTGCAAGCGAGAGGTTAACGGCGAAATTTGCTTTTGACCTCCACCCACACCTAGCGTAATACCCACTTTGTCACGATCATAGCCAGAGCCATCACCAATACCGGCATCATTTAACACGTCGCGAGCGACGACTAATGATAATAATTGTGCAATATCAGTTAACTCTAAAATATTTGGCGGTAAACCAAATTCCATCGGATCAAAATCAATTTCAGGTAAGAAAGCACCACGTTTACAATACGTTTTGTCTGCTGCACGCGGGTCGCTATTATAATAGTCATCAACCGCCCAACGATCACTAGGAACGTCTCTAATGGCATCTACTGATTCAAAAATATTGTCCCAATAGTCTTCTAAATTCTTGGCATCTGCAAAAATAGAAGCCATACCAACAACTGCAATTGGGCACTCTTGTAAACGCGAATTAAATTGCTGCTCGTCAGTGAGGTTTTCTTCAGCGGTAACATTTTTAACGCTTGTTTCATTTTGCTTAGTAGCCATAGATTTCTTAACCATTAAAGTATCTCCAGTTTAGGATTTTTTTGCATTTTCGCGGTTACTATTATCGACATCACGTTGATGGTTTTGTTCATCACCAGCTTTATTAGCTGCATTGTTCGCGACATTGTTTAGTAAACGAAAACGACTTAGAAATTCAGTATAATTACCCGCCAAAATTCGACGGATATGGAATGGGGCTTTGGTGAGCACGTAGCTCATGTAACGACTCGCTGCATCAGCTTCGTTACCGTCATAAATATCAACATAAACCCAGCCTGAGCTGGGGTCGTTGGCGACGAGTAAACGCCGTTTATTTACGTGTTCTTTATCTTTTTCTGATTCTTTTTCTATATATTTATTAGTCTCTTTATCAGAGAAATCAGGTAACTGAGTGACTTTCACCTGAACAACTTCATCTTCAGATAAATTATTCGTACGATTTAATACTTCACGCATCGCTTTTGGCGAAATATCAGAGAGTAAGACTTGATGATCAAGTGTATCTTCTAACGTGACTTGTACAGGGGAAGATAATGGGCTGTCAGCGTCGATGAATTCACCACCATCTTCCATGTCTGCTAATCGAGAAACACCATGACGCTTTAAGCAGCGTTGTAAACCTGCACGAGACACATGTGGGTTAATGAATTGTTTACAGACAAGGAGTAATTCATCCAATGAGAGTAATAACCGAGTACGCAGTTCAACCACAACATATTCTTGTGCTTCACTTAACGTAGTATTTAACTGCTTTGGCACGTGGGAAGCATCAGACATAGATTCTCTCTGACGCCACTTACGTACAGTCGATTCAGATATTTTAAGTAAACGAGCCAACACAGCAGTAGGTAAATCGGACTCATGGATAAATGCGCGCATTTCAGGCGTTGTAGTCGCATTTGCATGTTGCTTAGGCATTGGTCATCCTTACAGGAATTAATAAATACAGATTTAAAATGAAACGCCCACCGCTTATATCCAACGAATTTAGTGGTCTTATTTTCCTGTTTTTTGATCATTGATAAACCGTCGATATCCTGTAATCAGCACAAAAAACACGACTTATATGCTTACAAGAAGGGCTAATATACACAGGATTTATACCCAACACAATCACCCGATACAAGGTTCAACACAAAAATAGACCAAAGTATTAGCATGCAATAAGTGTAAATGGACAACCAGTTGCGTTAAAAAAAACTTTTCTCTAAAAATGAACCAAGGGCCATATAAAACGGTTGACATACCTCAATATCGTTTAATAAAAACAGCTTAAAAAGTCAAATTAACGATGAATTTTATGATAAAGTCATACTTATTAAAGAGAGTTTTTTTTATAAAAACTTTATCAAATTATTCAATACAACCTAGTGATACTTTTTCATGACCATTTTTTCTCGTGCTAAAAACTCCAAAATTCCACTCAGCATTAAGCAAAATGAAATTCATCTATGGCAAGTAAATCCTGACAACATCACACAGCCTGAATTGCTCAATAAATATAAAGAGTTACTAAGTGATGATGAAACAATAAAACAGCAAAGATACAAGTTTTCACACGATAGACACGATGCTTTAATCACCCGTGTTTTTGTACGGGACCTGCTCTCTTATTATGCAGATATTGCCCCGAGTGATTGGCGTTTTGATAAAGGCGAAAAAGATAAACCTGAAATTGTTAATCCACCACTGCCATTACGATTTAATATAAGTCATACAAAAGGCCTAATTATTTGTGCAATTACCTTAGAAAATGATATTGGCTGCGATGTTGAAAATACAACGCGCAGTAATGATGTGTTAGCCATCGCGAATCGTTATTTCTCTTCCATCGAGACTAAAGAATTATTTTCTTTACCCAAAAAAGAACAACGCCATCGGTTTTTTGATTATTGGACATTAAAAGAGTCATATATTAAAGCATGGGGATTAGGGCTAGCGATTCCCTTAAAAGATTTTAGTTTTAACATTACTGACACACTAGTTGAAAAAAAAACACCTTTTATCATTAAAAATGCCATTAGGTTGAGCTTTGAGCCACATAGAGTAGATAATGCTGATAGATGGCGCAACTGGCTTTTTTATCCAAACGGCAATGGGCAACACCGTATTGCGATAGCATTAAGAGCAAAAGAGAATAATCAAAATATTGCTTATCAATTACGCTGCTTTAGCAGCACGCCTTTACTAGGTTACCAAGCGTTAGATTAGTATTACCCCCAAGCCTGACGAATCGCTACCTAATACAACGATTGATAAGTGAAAGGGTTGAAAGTTAACAATGTGGGGGTATTTCATACCACTAGAAGAATACCTGTATTTATGATCTTAACTATCAAACTTAACCGTTAACTTTAAGATGTTACCTGAATAAATAGTAGGGGGATCCCGTTGGTTTGGATATAAACGTTTAAGGGTTTTCAATCGAGCAAGTAATCGTGCTAGGTTAATATACCCGCTAAAACATAGCGCGTATTACTACACCTATTGACGTATATTGAATCACTTAGCTAATCAGGAATCACTAGTCAACTTGGCTAAAAACCATATTAGTGTAGTCAACCATGCCAATAACTTCCTTATTTTCAATAACAGGTGCAAGGTGAATACTAAAGCGCTCAAATAATCGTGCGCAATACCTTACATCCATTTCAGGTAATACGCTCATCAAAGGTTTTGCCATTATTTCATATAGGTTCACGCGATCGGGGGAACGATCTTTTGCGAGTACTTCTTTGGCAATATCGGCAAGCATCACTAACCCATACTCATCTTGCGCATTACGTTTATTAATAATTAACACACTAGCGTTATGCTCTTTGGCTACTTTAATGCCCTCAGCGACGGTCATCATACCATCAGCAAATTGATAGTTATTGGTGGTCATAACATCTTTAACTTGTACTAATTTATGGTTCATAGCTCTTCCTCAACTTTACCTTTTAAGCGCTCTACCTGATGAGCTACGCCTACTGCATCTTCAACATTTAATTGAATAGCGATACCTTTACCTGGGTCTTCATCAAAACCAGCAATATTGCTAATTCGCTCAAGTATTTTCCTTGATAAATGTTCTTCAACAACAAAAAGTAATACATCTCTTTGTATCTCAAGTTGCATACCAAAAAAGGTGTGTTGGCGCTTTATACCTTCACCTCTGGCATTATTGATTATAGTTGCGCCTGTAGCGCCAGCCATTCTTGCGCCTTTCATAACGTCGTCTGTGACAGCGTCGTCAACAAAGGCAACAATTAATTTAAATTGCATGTGATCACCTATTCTATTTATCTTATGTAGACTCTTTAAGAAGTCTTGTGGTTTCTGTTTAAATTACGTTTATCTTTAAATTCTTGCTTAAGTTTGTTTCTTTTTTCTAATTTTTTATTCGTTCGGCGTACTTTAGCTTCAGTAAGTTGCGAATAAGCCATTACCGCAATGATGGGAAATAAACTAGCAAAAGCGATTAGACCAAAGCCATCAATTAAAGGGCTACGTCCTGGAATGGTACTAGCTAAACCTAAACCTAAAGCAGCTACTAAAGGTACCGTTACAGTTGAAGTTGTTACACCGCCAGAATCATAGGCCAATGGCACAATTAGCTTAGAACAATAAAAAGTTTGAATGACCACAATAACGTAACCACCAATAATATAGTAATGAATAGGGTGACCAACAACAATGCGATAACTCCCTAATGCAATACCAACAGCAACACCAATAGCCACTGAAATACGCAAGCTATTTGCATTAATAGCACCACCAGAAACTTCCTCGGCTTTAATGGCGACAGCAATAAGTGAGGGCTCTGCAATGGTAGTGCTAAAACCAATGGCGGCGGCAAAAACATAAACCCACTTATAATCTAACCAATGGATGCTTGTTAAAACTTGCTCGCCGGCATGAATGAATTGTGGTGCGGTTAATTGTTCTGCCATCATTTTTCCTAACGGAAATAAGGCTTTTTCCAAACCAAGTAAAAACAAGGCTAAACCAATAAGGACATAAATAAACCCAAAACCTACTTGCTTGAGATGAGGGATAGGTTTTCTAATAACAAGTAGCTGAAAACCCAAGATTATTGACATAATAGGTAATACATCAACAACTGTATTTTTTAAGGTGGTTAAAAATTCTAAGAATAAATCCATTAACTGATCACCATACCGTAAATCATCACAAAAATCATCGGTGTTAATGAGGCGAAAGCGATCAAACCAAAACCGTCAATCATCGGGTTTCTACCTTTTATTGCTGAGGCTAAACCAACACCTAATGCTGTCACTAAGGGGACGGTAATCGTTGATGTTGTAACGCCACCTGAGTCGTATGCAATACCAATAATCCAGCTAGGGGCAAGCATCGTCATCAGCACAACCACAACATAACCGCCTAGGATTAAATACTGTATTGGCCAACCACGAAGTATACGTAAAACACCCATAACAATGGCAAAGCCAACAGCAAACGCAACAGTAAAACGTAAACCGTTGGCATACGAAAGTTGTGATTCTAGGGTGTCAGTAATAATACCACCTGATGCGGCAACAATTGCCGCTTCTTTCGCTACGGCAATTAACGAAGGCTCAGCCACGGTAGTACCAAACCCTAAACAGAAGGCAAAAGTCAGTAACCAACTAATACTGCCTTTTTTAGCGAAGGCTTGCGCCATCGATTCACCAATAGGAAATAATCCCATTTCTAAACCGTAAATAAAGAAAGTTAACCCAAGAACAACTAGTGCTAAACCGACTAAAATATCCCCAATATTAGGCATGGGTTGATGCAAAACGGCAAATTGAAAAAATGCAATAACGAGAATAATAGGTAGTAAATCTTTGCAACTACCTAATAATGCTTTTAGAAAAACAATAAGTTGATGGGGCATAGAAAATAACATAATAAATAATATGTAACATTATAGAAGGAATTAAAAAATTTACTTTGATTTAGCACAAAGTAAATGTTTGTTTAAAGTATAAATTAGCGCTTATTAAATTTTTATCTTGGTAACCAAATTGACATTCAGACTAAACCAAGCGCATGTGAGCACAATCAATAATAGGGTAAGCGACAGAAAATCAAATTTATACCCGTTCCACTTGAAGATGCATGATTCAGCTGGAATAGAGTATGATAAAACTTACCTTGAAGGCACAGGCGCTATAGTATTGGATTAAATAGAACGAATGAATTATGCCGCCAATTCAAAAAGAACTGATTCATGTGTACTTGAACTTTTTTTCTCTCACTTTACTTTTGAGCCCATAGTTTTTGATGTGGAAGATAAAGCCGGTATTTTGTTAATCACACCAATGTTGTAATGTATGTTAGCAGGTATTCACTTCTCCAAAAGATAGTTGTTTATTTTGGGTTGCCTGAATAAATAAACACCACTTATGCTATGACCAAAATGTACTGTACTTTACTGAAAAATAAAGAATAAAATGGTAATCCCACTTTCTTACTTGGTGATGTATAAATACAAGGAAAAACTGAACCAGGTGTCTGGTTCAATAATAAAAAAAACGTATAAGCCATTAACAAACACAAGCTACTTTAATGATGTCTCATTACTTAAATTGGTTTGCTTAGTTGATTACCTGATGGTTGCTCATGGGGCTGTTGCACAATGAAGATGAATAAAATGAATCATACTAAGTTTTCATTGTTTGGCGGGTGGTATCTAGTCACCTATTTCTGATCTATATCAGCTTTATTAATAGTTAAAAGAGTAATATTTACACAGTTTTTCAATACAAAATCAATGTAGAACAATAAAAAGAGTCTAATATGCAACAAGGTTTAACCCAAGTCACTATCATTTATTATCATGATGAATCACTTGAACTACTAAATGAATTGATATCACTTCCCATTAATGAACAAGGAATGGTAGTGATACCGGAAGTGTTTAAAGAAGGTAAATCAATTATTGCTGTATGCCAAGGTGAAATTAAAATTTTAAATAAAATGGGCGATCGTATTTTCTCTGTTGGTGATATCGCTTAGACCATTATTGAGTTTGAATAATAAAAACTTATCAGGCAACCTGTTTCAACGTCTGGATATTTAGTTTTATTTTTCCTTTGTATTAGAAATACTTGTTATATACTCTCCAGGACTCATGCCAGATATATTTCTGAACATATAGATAAAAGGAGAGGGAGAACTGTACCCCAAATCCAAAGCAATATTGGTAATACTATGGCCAGAAGTCAGTAATTCTATCGCTTTTAGAAAGCGGAGCCTTAGGCTCCATGCCTGAATAGTTATGCCTGTTTCTCTATGAAACTTTCGCTCTAGGGTACGTTTCGACATGGCTAAATCCTCTGCCAACATAAGCGTTGTTTGTTTTCCTCCAGGTCGCTCATAAAGTTGATTACACATTTTCAAAAGCTCTACTGATGTTGGCCAGGGAAGATGATCTGTAACATGCTTTAAACGTGGCAACGTACTCAACATTAAAGAAATAACCTCTTCTTCATAACCAGAAATGGAGTATTCAACATCAAACGTGGACACTTCTATTATCAGTGCTTTTATGATGGGGGATATTTTTAGTACTAAGCTTTTATCAGTAGGCAACCGCTGATATTTGCCATCAATATACAGGCTCTTCAATTCAGCGCCATATTCAGTTGAAACACTATGTCGACACCCGCAGGGCAACCAGACAGCATTTTCAGGCGGGATAAAAAGCCTTTTACCAATGACGTCAATAGTTAGCACACCTGAACTAGCATACAAAAGTTGATGCCACTTATGTTTGTGCGCAGGGAAGTAGTGCCTTGCTGGCATATACTGCTGCCTGACAAACACCTCTCGAGGCAAGCTTTTTAAATCAAGTAACTTAAGTTCATTGGGATAGTGTGGCATCTATTTCACATTTTGACGCTTTATATGCATATATTGTCATAGTCTATAGAGATTATCTTTCGATTATTCGCTATTCTAAGGTATATATATTTGATGAGCACTGTAGTTTGAAATTATCAGAACAATCCAAGATCCAGCTTGCCTGTTTGACGGGGGGTATTATCACTGTCGGTATCGCTCGATTTTCCTATACACCCATGTTGCCTGAAATGGCCGAAGATATTGGCCTTACGGAGACTGTTGCGGGTTTCTTGGCAGCAGCAAATTATGCAGGGTATCTCTGTGGGGCATTGCTTATTTCTTTTATTCATAACCTTCAATTAAAAATTAAATTGTACCGCTATGGTTTAATCGCAGCTGTCGTGACTACTCTGTGCATGGCTGCAACAACGAATGAGTGGTTATGGTACCTACTACGCTATGTGTCAGGCTTAAGTAGTGCCGCAGGTGTTTTGCTAGGGGCTGGATTGCTAATGCACTGGCTCAGGCACAACCAAGAAAAAACTGAACTTGGCATTTTTTTTTCAAGCCTAGGGATCGGTATTATTCTAACGGCGATTACTGCTCAACTGATAAAAATTGAATATACATGGGATCAGCAATGGTTAATCTATGGTTTGTTGGCGCTGATACTCCTTATCCCGGTGTTGTTTTGGTTTCCCGATTTTTCTAAATCGACGATTGGCACGCAACACACTGAGCACAAGGAAACTCAACCACTTCCCTCAAAACAGTTTTTTCTAACCTTGCAATCAGCTTATTTTTGCGCCGGTTTTGGGTATGTGGTGACTGCAACATTTCTGATTGCGATAGTAGAATTGCTTCCTAGCATGAAAGGCCTTGGCTGGGGTGTTTGGCTGTTGGTGGGGATTGCTGCTGCACCAGGATGTTGGTTGTGGGATCTTTATGTCAGAAAGGTTGGCATCTGGTCATCAATGTTTCAAGCCTACATTCTAAATATGGTGAGTACTGCTCTGCTGTTGTTCGACCCATCTGCAACGGTGGTTTTTATCAGTGCCGTATTATATGGTTGTAGTTTTATTGGCATTGTTAGTATGACACTGTCAATGGTAGGGCGTCTGTATCCTGACAATCCGTCTAGATCGATGAGTCACCTAACGTTCAGTTATGGACTCGCACAGGTTATTGCGCCTGCGCTCGTGGGGATTATTGCCGAAAAAAGCGAAAGTTTTACCGATGGGCTGATAATCACGGTGATTGTAATGCTAGTAGGAATTGGTTTGCTGATGCGGGCAGTAATGATCCTAAAGTCAGACAAGTCACTTTCGTTAAAACACTCTTTTTAAACTTTTTGCTTATGTACCTTACTCAGGCGTTTATTAATAGTAAATCTTTCCTGATTGAGCTACATACGCATGCTAAATTTTAAATAACTTAGTTGTTTTCTAGTGATATGCCTATTTTCCCAGACGTATTAAATTTCAAAAGTAATTTATGTTGAGGACATGAGTGACGCAATAACGACTTCTGGGTCATCACTCTCAACCAAATACACTTTAATTCCATCGTGAGATAAACGATTGTTTAGCCCTTCTCCAAGACCTTGTGTTACAAAGGTATTAATACCTGAAAGAGGGTGATCAGCATGTTGAGAAAGAAGCGCTGAAAAGTTTTTAAAAACTTGTTGTTTGATTAATTTAATGTGTGATTTTTGAATACTTTGCTAAATAGATTTTTCTATCTGCGTTACAAAGGCTTAACTAATCATCAATAACATTAAGCATTATTGATGATTAGTGACTTAGGTTAAACCTTGTTATATATTAAATTATTTTTCTTGCTAAAAACTGTCGTAATAGCCTAGACCGCGCTATCAGTATTACTAACCTTTTTAAGCTACATAAATTAAAAACTACCACGTATACCAACACTAAAGTTTCGTCCTGGCAATGGCGATATATCTTTTAGAAATGAAGAATGAACTTTACCTACGTCATCAGTTAAATTATTTCCTTTGACATAAAGTACTAAATCATTACCTGAAGCATCAAAATAATAATTCATGTTTATATCAACCATACTATAGCTCTCTGTTACCGTTTCTAATGATCCGATATTGTCTTGCTCAAAGTAATGATTCACATTCAATTCACCATCAAAGTTATTACCCTGATATTGTAGTGATGTACCAATTCGCATTGGCGGAATTCTTGGTAAATCGCCGCCGTCAGATAATTTAGCCTTAATATAATCACCAAATACACTCGCTTTTAAAGAACCAGAAACTTGATAGAAAACTTCAGCTTCTACACCATACATATCAACATCATTTTGTAGATAGGCTAAGATAGGTGTGCCATCTTCATCATCGTGGCCATCTTCTTCGTGCTCCTCTTCTTCGTGCTCATCATGTTCACTTTCAAAGACTAGACCGGTGTCTTGTTGATAATAATAATCATTAATCTGATTATAAAAAGCATTCACAACAAAGCCTAAATCACCCTCAAATTTTCGCCAAGATAAATCAATGCTGTATGAGGATTCAACATTAGGATCTTGAGATGATAACTCAACATGGATTTCACCACCTTCGTCCTCAATATTATACATTGAACCGACTTCAAAAGTACCTGTACCGATATGTGAACCAAAAGAAAATAGCTCGACTGCTGATGGAGCTCTTTGCGATACAGCCAAGGATAAACCAATATTATATCCTGTTTGATAATCCCAAACTAAACCTAATGAAGTACTTAGCGGAGTAAAACTCTGTTCTGAAAATGAGACTTGCTCTATCTCGTGGTCTGAGAAACCAATAGTCGTATCGTCTGCATCAATAGTTACTCGTTCAACTCTAGCGCCAAGCTGGAATAATACATCACCAAAATGCTTTTCTTCTAACCAAGCGACGGCAAAGCTGTCAGTCTTTGAAGGGGGAGAAAATGCTTCTTCTCCTATCGCCTCAAAATCAGAGTGCTTATAGTGAAGTGTCCACGCACCTTGCCAACCTTTATATTCTTGATGGAAAATATCAAATTTTAACTCGTTGCTTTTATTTTTAAACGTTGTACCAAGAGCCCCATCTTCAACTTCTTGGTGCTGATAATCGGTATAAGCAAACTTAGACGCTAACTGCTTAATAAAACCTTGATCAAAATTCACCTCACTTAATAGCTGGAATCTATCTTGTTCCATTTCAGCTTTAGTTCCCTCCTCAATGCCTACCGACTCTTCTTCATGAGCAGCATGGCCCGGAATACCATAATCTCGACTCATTGTACCGTAAGAGAACCCAATAAAACCTTGGTCAAATAAATAGCTAGAGCCTAAGGTAAAACCACTCGATTGAGAGTCTGAGCTTGCTAAATGAGTAGGTTGAGTTTCCTCTTCTTCACCGGCATGAGAATCAAAGTCTTTAGGCAATACATAGTCACCCGCATCACGCCAAAAAGCATCAAAATGAACAGCAATGTTATCATTACCCGTTTGCACAGAAAAAGATCCCTGCTTTTCGTTAGATACATCGTTATATTGTAACAACCAATCTGCAACGGTATCACTTGATGTGGGTACTCTATTATCAACAATATTAACTACACCACCGATAGCACCACTACCATAAAAGAGCGTAGCGGGGCCACGTAGTACTTCAATTTGTGTTGCAGTGCTTGTTTCCGTTGCTACCGAATGGTCAGGACCAACACGTGATGCATCTCCGGCATCTAAACCATTTTGAGTGATTAATACTCTGGGTCCATCTAAGCCACGAATAATAGGGCTACTTGCTACTGAACCATAAAAAGTTGAGTGAACACCCACTTCATTTTTTAGGGTTTCTCCTAGTGTCGATGCTTGTTTAAGTTTTAAATCATCTCCGGCAATCACATTAACCGGTAAGGCTGATTCAATGGTAGATGTATGTAATGGCGTTGCATAGACATCTAATACTTCCATCACTGATGACGATAATTTAATCTCCACCCCTGAAATATCATCCTGATTTATAATGATATATTGATTATCATGAGCATAATTTTTTGCGCTAGTATGTAATTCAACTTTACCTGAAGATAAGTTTTCTATCGTAAATAAACCCTGCTCATCCGTGGTAACAGTTTTCTCACGTCCATTAATTTTAACTTGTGCGCCACTGATAGGTTTGTCTTGATGATTAACTATTTTTCCTGAAATATTTTGTGAAAAAACAGTTGAAGTATAACTTAATGCAGAAACAGATAAGCATAATGCACAGGCCGTAAATACCTTGTTATAAGGCAGGGTAATGTTCTTTGAAAACATGAGTAATATAATCCAATAAATATGTATATAAAATTTTTTGCTTAATGACACACGAAATCAAGCGTTAAAAAACGCTAGATTTACAATTATGCGTCGCAGTAAAGAGATAAATAAAATTATTGGATGAAAGGAGGAGCTCGTAAAAGTGGTTGAATAAACTGGCTAAGCGTAAACTCAGCGGTAGTAATTTGAGCCGTAAAAAAATTATAACGAGTAACAACAACCGCTTCAATTGTAGATAATTCAGGTGGTGTATCAATTCCTTGATTACACAATTGGCAACCTTGCTGCTCAGTGGTTTGTCCTTGAGCAACTAAATGATCCGCATGAACAAATATTGATGTTAAAAAAAGCAACAAAAAAACCATGAGTACAATTGCATTCATGGTTGATAAATTGTTCGTGGATTTTTTACTTATTTTTAACAAACTGAAGTTAGCGAGTAGTGTTGCCTTATTTGTGATAATATAACATCTTTGTTTTATCTACAAGCTATATTAGCTACGAACTATTTTTACAATAAGTTAGAGCTCAAAATAGCTTACAAACACTTTATACAGTTCTGTGCCTTGATTAACACTTGCTGAGGCAAAATGTAAAATAGGCAGCACTTCGCTATCAAGACAAATATTATGCAATGGACCACCATTTTCACTACTATCACTGCTGTAATTATCCATGCGTAAAATGCGTGCTAACGGTTTACCTGCGGCAAGTGGTTCACCAAATTCAGCTAAATAATCCACCATTCCACCCATAGGTGAATATAGCGCTTTATAGTCCTTTAGGTAACATGCATAACGTGTCATTTCTTGTGGTAAAAAATCTTGGGGCAAAAGCGCTGATTCATTATTACCGGCAATAACACCTTTATATTGTAAGTAGCTTAAAATACTCATCGCATCTTGATGCGCAACAGCTAAGTCGATTTGCTCTTGCGAACCCAACTCAACGGTAAAACTTTCTTTAGCAAAAACGCCCTCACCCATAATAAAATTTCGACCCTTGGTTTCAAAAGCTTGTTGCAAGCTCCACCACGGACAAAAAGTCGCTTCATCCATTGCGCCATCAAAATCATTAGGGATAAAAATAGTGTGAGGAATATCAAAATAGTTGGCGCTAGCTTTTGTGTATTCAGGACAATATAAATGCTTACTAGAGACAGGCCCAGTATGGAGATCTAATACTAAATCAGCTTGGTGCGCCATACGTTGTAATTGGTAGGCGATACGCTGACCCGTAGTTAAACCCCAACTATTATGATCTAATTTATTTTCAATTTGATTTAACAACAGTTGTTCAAAATTAGTTTGTATTTCAGCTTCACTCGCATCAATATGCTTTTCAACAAAGGGTGAGATAATCGCCTCATCAAAATGATACATGCGATTCCAATTAACACCCGTTATAGGATCAAATCGCCCTAACGTGTATTCACCATTTTTATGATTACACGCGATAGGATTAGCATACGGCACTAAGGTTATATTTGCTTTAATGTCACAATGTTTCAGTAACTCAAGTAACTGAAAAATTACGGCATTACCTTGCACTTCAGCACCGTGCATATTCGCTTGAATATAAACATTAGGTGCGGTACTTTCTTCTGGCTTATAGGAATAAACAGGTACAGTGAGTTTTACACCACTGGCCATTTCACCCACATGCATAAGTTCTTTTTTAAAAACATTAATCATAATATAACCCTAAGCCAAATAAGAAGTTGCCGGTCGTGCAGGTCTTATTTCGACCAAAGCGCCCGCTTGAAAAACATATTCTGCAGCTAATTGATGACATAAGAAAAAAGGCATACTTTCAGTAAAACCATAAGCCCCGCAATAACCAAATACTAACTTATCATCGACAGCAACATCGTTAGGTAACGGTAAATGTCCGAGCTTATCCAAACTCGTACATAACGGTCCGTGCAGATCAAATGCTTGGCTTGGTGCGTTAGAGTTTCTTAATAAAGTAACCGGAAAAGGTTGTTCAGTAATTGCTGGGCGAATTAGATGATTAATGCCTGCCGCTAAGACTAATTGCTCTTGAGCATAATTCATTTTTCTGTCAACAACAGGTACGACATAGTAACCACATTCAGCAACAGCAAATCGACCTAATTCAAGCCAAAGCTCTTCAACACCTGATTGTACTTTAATATCAGCTAAGTCGGTGATAACTTGTTGCCATGACAATTGTTTACCTTCATCTAAATAATCAATGCCTAAACCGCCACCTAAATCGAGAATTTTTAGCTTCATGCCGAGATCAGCAGCAAGACTTGTTAGTGGTGCAACCATCTGACCCCATAACGAATGCATTTTTTGATTGCTGAGCATATTGCCCCATTGAAAAATATGTAGACCGCAAATATCTAAATTAGGATAATCACTTACCTGCACGTTTTGCCATTCTTGAACAGACAAACCAAATGGCGTTAGACTATTACCACCTAGTGGGTTTTTGTCACCGTCAGGCCATTGAAGTTGAACCCTAAGTAACACGGTTGGTTTTTTAGCGAGACTTGGCTCAGTTGAGGCTTGTTCCGCAATAACTTCATTTAACCAAGTCAGTTGATTTAAACTCTCAACCACAAAAGTTTGTACGCCTAACTTAACAAAGGCAGTTAACTGCTTTTTAGATTTAGCCGGACCGGTATTTAAAATACGTTCAGGGCTAATGCCTTGTGCTAATACTTGCGCTAATTCACCCGCGCTAGCAACATCAAAATTAAAACCTGCGCTATCAAGTGTTTGAATGATTTTCGAAAGCGGGTTAGCTTTTACGGCAAACCATAGCTTAATTACCTCTTGCTGTTGTAATTGATCAAGATGCTTTTTTAAAGCATCAAGTTGATAAACAAAGTATCCTTGTTCATCATCAGGTGCTTGATGTTCAAGTAAGGCATTTTCAATACGTGTATCGAACCAGTTAGGTTTTGTCATAATAATTTTCTTTTAAAGTTTTCTGCTGTAACGATTGTTTATAGCAATTGAAATAATGAATGAGTCCAATCATTATTTCAATTACTATTATACAGTGACCAATCAGCACTAAGCTGTATGATTCAAATTAAAGAAAAAAGCACGGAGTTGATGACTATCAATGAGTACTTTTGACGCCCAAGTTGGACCATACAGCAACGCGATGGTTAGTCGCTAACTATTATCTTAGTATTGATTCTAATTCTAATGATGCATCACTTTGTTCATCACGATATTTCACGATTAATGCACAGGCCATACTTAAACCTTGTGCTTCTGCCCATTCGCCTTTAACAGGACGAGTGCCAGGAACAACCACGGCGCGTTCAGGAATTTCAGCACCCTTTTCACGCATAACTTGATTAACACAATCATATACAGGTACAGATTTAGATAATGAAACACCCGGCGCTAATACAGCACCTTTTTTCACCACAATGCCTTCAACAATAACTACACCAGCACTTAAAAAAGCACCATCTTCGATAATAACAGGGCTAGCACCAATAGGCTCTAACACACCACCAATTTGTACCGCAGCACTCACATGAACATTTTTACCTACTTGTGCACATGAGCCAATCAAGGCATGGCTATCAACCATAGTACCGCTATCAACAAAAGCGCCTACATTAATATAAGCTGGCGGCATAATAATAACGCCTGGAGCCACATGTGCACCAGCACGAACTGACGAGCCACCTGGCACTAAACGCACACCGTCTTCTGGGGTAAATTGACGAGCAGGTAAATTGTTTTTATCAACAAAACCTTGATAATTTCCTTCGAAGCTAATATTAACACCCGCTTTAAAAGCAGCTAAAATACCCTGTTTTACTTCCACATTGGCATGCCAGTTACCGTTTTCATCTTGATTTGCTGCACGTAATGCGCCTGTTTCTAATTGTGCTATTACATCTTGCCAATTCATACGATATTCCTATTTTTATTTGGTTTTATAACAGAAGTTTGGCTAGCGTGTGCTAACCATTGATTAATTTGATCATCAACAGCCAATAATGCTGTGTTATCGGTTATTTCATTATGGGTCAACGGGGCGCGCAGAGTAGATGTGCTAATCGCTTGTTGCTGATGCATCAAGACTTTAACGGCAATAGGGTTTGCTACACTAAAAATTGCATCTACGGCATTGTTCCACAATGGAAACATGTTTTGAGTTTCCCCGGCTAAGCAAAGTTCAACATAAGTTTTAGTCGCTTTTGGCCAGACATTAGCGCACACAGACACCAACCCTTTCACACCCGCTGGCACTAAATAAGGCATCATGGCATCTTCGCCAGTGTATATGTCTATATTTGAACATTGTTGACGGTAATTCAAAAATTTATTCAAATCGCCACTGGCTTCTTTCATTGCCCAACAGTTAGGATGATCTTGTAAACTTTGTACCGTGCCCACTGGAATTTCAACACCACTACGCGATGGCACGTTATATAACATACAAGGAAATATTGCCGCATCTAACAAAGCTTTAAACCAAGCTGTTTGACCCACTTCTCCTGGTTTTGCGTAAAGAGGTGTGCCTAACAAATAGCTATGAATAGTTAGCTCATTACAGCGATTTATCCAATTAATTTGCTCAGGTAAGTTATAACCACCAACGGCTACCATTAAAGGTGATTTTATTGATAACGTGTTTTGTAAATTACAAATAAACTCAACAACAGAAAGCTGCTCATCACTGGTTAAAGCGAGTCCTTCGCCTGTACTTCCCAATAATAAAAGCCCATTACCCGCTTGTATCTGTGCCTTGGCAATTTCAGCTAAACTATCAAAGTCTACACTACCATCGAGGTGAAAAGGAGTGATTAGCGCGGTCCATAGTGGGCAGTCGCTCACAGAGGTAACACTAGATGTTATGGGTGATATATTTATAGATGTATTTTGATTCATTGCTCTCGAACTCATTATATATACCCGTACCACTCGAATATGCTCGTTTCAGGAAGTCTGAGCGACTCATAATCAAGTGGTATGGGCATAACTGCCTATAGCAGATTGGTTCGGAGAACTTATAGGCATTTACTAAAAACCGAGAAAAGTACGTTGAAAGTACTCATTGGCAATTATGCAAAGGCCAGAAGCTCTCCACTCATAAGCCTAATAATTCACTAAAATTATTAGCTAACAGTGACAGTTGTTGGGATTCAGCCCATTCTTTCTAGGTAATCCTAGCAAGTAAACAACCGATAAATACCAAATCAAATCAGCATTATCTCGGCGCTAATCCCCCTCATTACCATCAACAGAGTTTGATCTCTGTGCGTTGTAAAACAACACAATGGTAACTACCTGGTTAACGCTCCTCTTCTGGCCCCTTTGAAACTTAATGGCACAAAGCCATCAAGTTAATATTAGGGACGGCGCTATTTAAGCATTTTTATGTCTTTTTTGTCAATGCACTTTTTATACGGATTAGGGAATTATAATTGTCGATTAAAGTCCGAATATCGTAGAATAGAATATTATATCTAATTCAGTAGTCTTTCTATTTATGTCAATGTCAAATATCAGCCAAGTGTTATTGCGCAATATCAAAATATTATCAGCAAACACACCACTCTTTATTAACTTAATGGAAGATGGTTTTATAACGCATTATTTAAATGATTATTCAGAAGCAAATATCACTTGTTACAACACTAACTTCATTGATTATATTGCTATATATGACAAATATAAAAATCAAATAAAGACCCTTTTCACTAGCGAATATAAAAGTGAAACCAAACACGACTTAGTAATTATTAACTTTCCAAAGAGCAAAGAAGAGTTAGCCTTCACTCTGGCAATGATTGCCCCCTACCTACTTCCCGATGCTAAAATAATTTTAGTGGGTGAGAAAAAAGGGGGTGTACAGTCATCACCTAAGTTAACGCAGCATTTTTTAAGCAGTTGTCAAAAAATAGATGCGGCGCGACATTGTTTATTATTCGGTGGAATACATGAAACCAAAAAAGATGAAAATAAAGCCTTTAGTATTGATGATTGGTATAAAAGCTATCAGATCAACGTTTCAGGTATTTCATTAACCATCGCTTCCTTACCCGGTGTATTTAGCCAGAAAAAACTTGATGTCGGTACTGCACTCTTATTAGATAACTTACCTAAAGACATGCAAGGTAAAGTACTCGATTTTGGTTGTGGTGCTGGGGTGATTAGTTGCTTTATTGGAAAGAAATTTGAAAACACAGAGTTATCATTACTCGATGTTAGTGCCTTAGCCATAGCTTCGGCAAAGAGAACACTCACTTTAAATGGTTTAATCGGCAGTGTTTTTGCCTCAAATAGTTTATCAAACGTCACTGAAAACTATCAACATATCGTTTCAAACCCACCTTTTCATCAAGGTACAAAAACCAGTTATCAAGCAACTGAAGACTTTTTACGTGGCATAAAAAAACACTTAGTTTCTAATAAAAATAATAAGAGTAATATCACTATAGTAGCCAACAGCTTTTTACAATATTTACCTCTAATGCAGCAGCATATTGGTAAAACAGAAACAATCGCAAGGAAGCAAGGGTTTACCATTTACTGTCACACCAAAAATTAAAAAAATCAAGAAAAAGTAAGCCTTTTTATTAAAAATCACCTTGTATTGATGCGAGTTTTAGGGATAGTTTAAAAGGTTTATATAACGCGTTATTAATTTCGACAAGGACGCTACATGAATGTAGCTTATTAGTGAATGCAGGAGCACATTCTCCTGAAAAACCATTCTCGTTGAATCATAAATTTTGAAGTGGTATGAGTATCAAAAATACGATAGAATGTGCGCCCTGAATATACTTGTTGCGTGGTTTTTTAGCTATCATCACGCGACCCTAGTTAAGTAACTATAGCTTAAAGCGGAGTCGTAATGCCGACATTAATGCCTGATATTGCCAACCACACAACAGCTCAAACAGAAGGAACTCTTGACTGGGTTGGTATGAGTAATATTGAAATGCCAATAATGATCGCCTCAAAAGGTGAAACTGAACGAATGGTTTCAGCCCATATTGATGCTTTTGTAAACTTAAAAGAAGCACAGGCTAAAGGCATTCATATGTCACGCCTATATTTACTTATTGATGAATTATCAACAACTAATATATTGAATTACCAAAGTCTAGTCACCTTACTAGATGGTTTTATCAGTAGTCATAGTGACTTAAGTGATCAGGCAAAAGTAACCTTTAGCTTTGATTATCATTTGCGTAGAAAGTCTTTAATCAGCGGAAAAGAGGGATGGAAAGCTTATCCAGTTACCTTATCAGGCCACTTCAACCAAGGTAAACTTACCATTGAAATGGCTATTGATGTTCCTTACTCATCAACTTGCCCTTGCTCTGCAGCATTAGCCCGCCAGTTAATACAACAAGCATTCCAACAAAAGTTTGTCGATAGTGAACTCGATATTGACGTAATACGCGAATGGCTTGGCACCACAGAAGGAATAGTGGCAACACCACACTCTCAACGTTCTGTGGCTGAAGTGAAAGTGAAGTTAAGTAATAATGTTAGCGATTTTCCTATAACAGATCTAGTTGACTTAATTGAAGATTCATTACAAACCCCCGTGCAAGCAGCAGTTAAACGTGAAGACGAACAAGAATTTGCTCGCCTTAATGGTCAAAACTTAATGTTCTGTGAAGATGCTGCACGTCGTCTACAGTTCAGCATGAACAAAGCTGAGCAATATGAGGATTTTTGGCTAAAAATAAATCACCTTGAATCGTTACATGCCCATGATGCTGTCAGTGTCACCACAAAAGGGCTTGTTGGCGGTTATCAACCTTAAAGCTGCGATTTTATAGTAGCGAGTGGCGAAGTAACTTTGTCGCTCGTTTATTTTTCCTTTCCTGCCGCTAGCTTTCTTTTTTTGTTAAATTAATCACTTTATTTTCTTCACACCGCTTACGCTGTTTTTTATATTAATTGAATCAATACATGTTATTTTCAAACAGCATATAAATAGTAAAAACATAGTTAAATTTCACTGAATAGTACTTTCGTCTTAACGAGTTAACGACTCAAAAAACAAAAAATAAATAACAAGCACTTGTCGTTAACATCACGTCCTTAAAAGTATATCAAAACATGTGAAATATCATGAGTAATTACTCTATTTTCATTGACCTTTTGTAACTAAATTAGTACTGTAACCCTCCCATCTTGGTCGAAAACGGGATAGCTATGTATGCATTTTTTTCATACCTTTATTCTTTTTATTTCTGTTAATCCAAGTTGCTTTTATTAGGAGAGAAAAATGCAGCTTTATGATCATAGCGTTCAAAGAGAAAATTGTGGCTTTGGCTTAATTGCCCATCAGTACGGTGAAGCTAGTCACAAATTAATTAAAACCGCTATTTCAGCCCTTGATCGCATGCAACATCGTGGCGGTATCGCTGCTGATGGTAAAACTGGTGACGGTTGCGGCTTATTATTGCAAAAACCTGATAGCTTCTTTCGAGCTGTTGCTGAAGATAATGGCTGGAAGCTTGGTAAAAAATATGCGGTAGGTATGATTTTTCTAAACCCTGATCCTGTTGCTGCTGCTCTTTCTAAAAAAGTATTAGAAGAAGAATTTGCTAACGAAAGTTTAACGCTTATCGGTTGGCGTACTGTTCCTACAGATACTTCAGTACTGGGCGATGCTGCCATTAATAATATGCCAAACATTGTGCAAGTATTTGTTGATGCTCCTTCAGGTTGGCGTAATCGTGATTTAGAGCGTCGTTTATATATGGCACGTCGTCGTGCGGAAAAACGTATTACCGATGACGTATTCTATGTCGCTAGCTTATCTTGTTTGGTAACTATCTATAAAGGCTTAATGATGCCTAAAGATTTATCAAATTTTTATTTGGATTTAGCCGATATACGTATGCAAAGCGCTATTTGTGTTTTTCATCAACGTTTTTCAACGAATACCTCACCGCAGTGGTATTTAGCACAACCATTCCGCTACCTTGCTCACAATGGTGAAATTAATACCATTAATGGTAATCGCCAATGGTCTCGTGCACGTACATATCGCTTTAAATCACCTTTATTACCTGATCTACAAGACGCTGCTCCTTTTGTTGGTCAAACAGGTTCAGACTCTTCATCACTTGATAATATGCTCGATTTACTTCTTGCTGGTGGTATGGATCTATATCGTGCTATGCGCTTAGTTATGCCTCCTGCATGGGAAAATAGCTCATTAATGGATGATGAATTACGTGCGTTTTATGAGTTTAACTCCATGCACATGGAGCCTTGGGATGGCCCCGCAGGGGTGGTAATGACCAATGGTCGTCATGTTGCCTGTAATTTAGATCGAAATGGTTTACGTCCTGCACGTTATGTTATCACCCGTAATGGTTTTATTACATTAGCCTCTGAAGTCGGTATTTGGGATTATGGTGAAGATGAAGTAGTTGAAAAAGGCCGTGTTGGTCCAGGTGAAATGCTAGCACTTGATACCTACACGGGTAAGTTATTTAGTTCAACTGACATAGATAATGAATTAAAAGAACGTCATCCCTATCGTGATTGGTTAACTAAAAATGTTCGTCGTTTAATCCCTTTTGATGAGCTAGAAGCTAATCAAATTGGAAAACGTGTTTTTACTGATAAAGAAATGAATCAATACCATAAAATGTTTAACTACAGCTATGAAGAAATTCATCAAGTAGTGAAAACATTAGCCGAAAATGGTCAAGAAGCAACAGGCTCTATGGGTGATGATACCCCAATGGCTGTACTTTCAAGTCAACCACGTACGCTTTATGATTATTTTCGCCAACAGTTCGCACAAGTAACTAATCCTCCTATCGATCCATTACGTGAACGTTATGTTATGTCATTAGGTACCTGTATTGGTCGTGAACATAACGTATTCAACGAAACGTCAGATCATGCTGATCGCATGCTATTTTCAACACCGGTATTAATGTATACCGGTTTGAAACAGTTACGCGAATTAGATCCTGAACATTATCGCTCTGACACACTCACATTAAACTATAACGCTGAAGAAGGCTTAGAAGCAGCTATCATAAGGTTATGTGATGAATCTGAAGAGCTAGTTCGAAACAAAAGCACCGTTATTTTAGTTTTATCTGATAGACAAATAGATAAAAGATTATTAGTGATTCCAGCAGCAATGGCTGTGGGTGCAGTACATAAACGCCTTGTAGATAAACAATTACGCTGTGATTCTAATATTATTGTTGAAACAGCCTCAGTACGTGATTCTCATCAATATGCTGTATTACTTGGTTTAGGTGCAACCGCTATTTATCCTTATTTAGCCTTTGAAACCATTGAACAACTTGTAGAGCAAGGCCAAATAAAATTAAGTCCTCGTGATGCTATTGTTAATTACCGCGAAGGAATTAACAAAGGTCTATTAAAAATATTATCTAAAATGGGCATCGCTACTATTGCAAGCTATCGCTGCGCAGGGCTATTTGAAGTCATTGGCTTAAATGACAATATAATGGAACTATGTTTCAGTGACTTACCTAGCCGAATTCAAGGTGCTGACTTTAGCGATATAGAACAAGACAATATTAACCTTGCTCGTAAAGCCTTTTTACCTCATCAAAAAATGAATCATGGCGGCTTATTAAAATACGTTCATGGTGGTGAATATCATGCTTATAACCCTGATGTAGTTAACTATTTACAGCGTGCCGTTCAAAATGGTGATTATGCTGATTATCGTAAATTTGCTGATGAAGTTAATGATCGACCTATTGCAACTTTACGCGACTTATTAGCACTAAAAGATGATTGCGACCCTATCGATATCAATAGCGTTGAACCTGAGAGTGAAATGTTTAAACGCTTTGACTCTGCTGCGATGTCAATCGGTGCATTGAGCCCTGAAGCACATGAAGCACTTGCGATTGCAATGAACCGTTTAGGTGGTAGCTCAAATTCAGGTGAAGGTGGTGAAGATGAACGCCGTTTTGGAACCGTTAAAAATTCCCGTATTAAGCAAATTGCTTCGGGCAGATTTGGTGTAACGCCACATTATTTAGTGAATGCTGATGTATTACAAATTAAAGTAGCCCAAGGAGCTAAACCTGGTGAAGGTGGGCAATTACCGGGAGATAAAGTCTCTCCTTTAATTGCCAAGTTACGTTATTCAGTGCCTGGTGTGACATTAATTTCACCACCACCACATCATGATATTTATTCTATTGAAGATTTAGCTCAGCTTATTTTCGATTTAAAACAAGTAAACCCTAGAGCGGTTATTTCAGTAAAATTAGTATCTGGCCCTGGTGTAGGTACTATTGCAGCAGGTGTTGCTAAAGCTTACGCTGATTTCATCACTATCTCTGGATATGACGGCGGAACAGCAGCAAGTCCACTAACCTCTGTAAAATACGCCGGTTGCCCTTGGGAGCTTGGTTTAGCTGAAGCGCACCAAGCCCTTGTGACTAATGGTTTGCGTCACAAAGTACGTTTACAAGTAGACGGTGGTTTAAAAACGGGGGTTGATATTGTTAAAGCCGCTATTTTAGGCGCTGAAAGTTTTGGTTTTGGTACCGCTCCTATGGTGGCATTAGGCTGTAAATTTTTGCGTATTTGTCACTTAAACAACTGCGCAACGGGTGTTGCAACCCAAGATCAAGTTTTACGTGATGAGTTTTTCAAAGGCTTACCTGAGCAAGTAATGAATTATTTTAAATTCATTGCCCATGATGTTCGTGAAATTCTTGCAAAGCTTGGCGTAGAGAGCCTCACTGTACTCATTGGCCGTACTGATTTATTAAGTCAAATTCCAGGTATTAGTGCCAAGCAACAAAAGTTAGATTTATCACCAATCATAGCGCCAGTCGTCGCAGGTGATAATACAGCGCTTCATCAAACAGAAGAAAATAACCCATTTGATGAAGGTATATTAAATAAACAAATGTTAGCAGCAGCAAGTAATGCTGTTGCTCACAGTAGTGGTGGTGAATTTAGATTTACCATTCAAAATACTGATCGCTCTGTTGGTGCCACTTTATCAGGTGAAATTGCACGTCAACATGGTGACCAAGGCATGTCACCAACGCCAATCACTATGCATTTATCAGGCACCGCAGGACAAAGTTTTGGTGTGTGGAATGCAGGTGGATTAAACCTTATTCTAACAGGAGATGCTAACGATTATGTTGGTAAAGGCATTACTGGCGGTAAAATTACGGTTAAACCTCCAAGAGGTGTTGACTATTTGAGTCATAAAACCATGATCATGGGCAATACCTGCTTATATGGTGCTACTGGCGGTAAGTTATATGCTTGTGGTCGGGCTGGTGAACGCTTTGCTGTTCGTAATTCAGGTTGTCACGCGGTTGTTGAAGGCACAGGCGATCACGCCTGTGAATATATGACTGGTGGTATTGTAACGATATTAGGGAATATTGGCGTGAACTTTGGTGCGGGTATGACTGGCGGTTTTGCTTATGTGTTGGATGAACGTGGTGATTTAGATGTACGCTTAAATACTGAGTCAATTGAGTTATTATCGCTTAAAGATTTAGCTATTCATCAAGAACATTTACGCGGCATTATTAACCAGCATTTTGAAGAAACAGGTAGTTTACGTGCCCAAGAAATTTTACATGATTTTGATAATTTCTCATCATTATTTAAGTTAATTAAACCGACAGCTACCGATGTTAAAACTTTATTAGGTCATCGAAGCCGTTCATCTGCAGAACTTCGCGTTCTGATCAACTAGTAGCAACCAAATGCTAGCAAATAGCGCGAATTAGGAAGAAACAGATATGAGTAAAAATGTTTATCAATTTATCGACGTAAAACGTATTGATCCACCTAAAATGGATATCAACAAACGTAAGATAGACTTTGTTGAGATATACAAGCCTTTAGGGCAAGTTCAAAGTGCAGGTCAAGCAGATCGCTGTTTAGATTGTGGCAACCCTTACTGTGAATGGAAATGTCCAGTACATAATTATATTCCACAATGGTTAGAATTAGTCACCGAAGGCCGAATTTTTGAAGCAGCTGATCTGTGCCATCAAACCAATAGCTTGCCTGAAATGTGTGGTCGTGTTTGCCCACAAGACAGATTATGCGAAGGCTCGTGTACCCTAGATGCTGATTTTGGTGCAGTAACGATTGGTAATATTGAAAAGTTTATCACTGACACAGCATTTGCCCAAGGGTGGAAGCCTGATTTATCCGATGTAATAAAAGTGGGTAAACGTGTCGCTATTATTGGTGCAGGCCCCGCTGGTCTTTCTTGTGCTGACGTATTAACCAGAAATGGTGTTGATGCCGTAGTGTACGATAGACACTCTCAAATTGGTGGTTTATTAACCTTTGGTATTCCCTCTTTTAAATTAGAAAAAGAAGTCATTCAAACCCGTCGCGAAATATTCGAAGGCATGGGTATTGAATTTCGCCTAAATGTTAATGTAGGTGTCGATATTAGCTTTGAAGAACTAAGCAAAGAATACGACGCTGTATTTTTAGGACTCGGCACTTATACCGATATGACTGGTGGCTTTGAGCATGAAGGTGCTGCTGGTGTATATAGCGCATTAGACTTCTTAATTGGTAATACTCAAAAATTAATGGGTATCACTGAAAGCGCTAAGGAATACGTTGATTTTGATGGCCAAAAAGTTATCGTTCTTGGTGGTGGTGATACCGCAATGGATTGTGTGCGTACATCAATCAGACAAGGCGCTACAGAAGTTACTTGTGCTTATCGCCGCGATGAAGCCAATATGCCTGGCTCACCACGCGAAGTACAAAACGCCAAAGAAGAAGGTGTTAACTTTGAATTTAATATTCAACCATTAGATATTGCCACAAATGATCAAGGTAAGGCTATTGGAGTCAAGTTTGTTAAAACCCAACTCGGTGCAGCTGACGCCAATGGTAGACGCAATCCAGAGCCAATTAAAGACTCCGAATTTATTATGGAAGCTGATGCTATAGTTATCGCCTTTGGCTTCTTACCTAG
>DPHE01000078.1:11576-29499 GCA_003521815.1 Colwellia sp. | reverse complement strand
AATAGTGACTTTGCTTTACAAACCAGTAAACAGAATATTTTTGCTGGCGGTGACATGGTACTTGGCTCAGACTTAGTCGTTACCGCTGTTGATCAAGGCCGTAAAGCAGCTATGGGTATTTTAGATTTCGTCACGCAATAATTATTTATTTTATTGTGGTATGGCCCAAGTTAAGTGTTAAAAGTAATCATTAAAAAGCCGATATTGTTTTAAACAATATCGGCTTTTTGCTGTTTTTAATCATTGCTTTTGTGAGTACTTAATATCCCTGTATCCACACTCCATTAGTGACTTGGCAATCTATCGCATCTAACGCCATATGGATAGTTAATCCTAAACCGACAAATCTTGTTTTAGGTATAAAACAAAGCGCGATATAAAGTGCTATAAACCACAGTTGATGCAAGGGATGGAAACCAATACTACAGCGGTTAGGATCATATATTGGATTAGCAAATAAATGATCGATATCAACCAGCATTGTCGCAATCATCACCAAATAGGCTACTTTCCATATTTTTCTATAGAATAATCCTGTGATTATAGCCGGAACGACAAAATGCAGAACCAAATGAAACATATTTTTCCCTTATTAGTAATGTAACAAACCTAGGCTACGCAACAGTTAGCTTGCTTTACGCTCATAAACGCAAAAATCTAAATCATAAGCATTTTTTTCATCACTGACTCGCAATTCACTATCCGTTTTTTGCCAACAGCCATCATCATAGTTAGGAAACTGTGTATCACCATCAATAGCGGCTTTTATGTGAGTAACATACAAACGATCTGCGTTAGGTAAGCAGTGTTTATAGATTGCACCACCGCCAATCACCATTATTTCTCCTACAGCATCACTACCATCTGAGCCATCAACTAGTGCTAATGCTTGCTCAACTGAAGTCACCGTATCAATACCATCAGCAGAATAATTTTCGTCTCTTGAAATGACAATATTTCTGCGTCCTGGTAACGGTCTTCCAATAGACTCATAGGTTTTTCTGCCCATAATAATAGGCTTACCTAAAGTTACTTTTTTAAAATAGGCTAAATCGGCAGGTAAATGCCACGGCATGTCGTTATCTTTACCAATTATATTGTTATCGGCTGTTGCTACTATCATGGAAAGAATAGTCATGAAAATCCTGAAAAATTATGTTCGTTGATAATCGCTATTATCGCTAGATTGACAATAAAAAAAAAGCCCTGATTTATTCCCATATAATAAGAGCATAAATCAGGGCTTCCATAAAATAGTTAACCGCTATTTAAGGGCGATATTCTACTTCTACATCGTAATCATCTTCATTCCAATCGTCGTCATCAAGATCATCATCTAATCCATCATCAACCATTGCATCTTCATGGTACGTATCCCATTTAAACTCAACATTTTTACCGTCAATAGGGGCTTCCTCTTCCTCTGGTGGTAATCCTTCAATAAAGGTCATTACTCTTTGAGTCAGCTCTTGCGTACCCAGTCGATTAAAAGCAGAAATACTGTGTACTTCCCCCTTCCAATCAAGACCAGCTAAAATAGCATCTGTTATTTCTTTAGCCTCTTCTTCAAGCACTAAGTCTAATTTATTAAAAACAACCCATCGCGGCTTACCGGCTAATTTTTCATTGTGCTGCTCTAATTCGCTGATAATGGTTTTAGCATTTTCAAGCGGATCTGAACCGTCGACTGGCAAAATATCGATAATATGCAATAAAATACGACAACGTTCAAGATGCTTTAAAAACTGAGTTCCTAGTCCTGCTCCCTCAGCCGCACCTTCAATTATGCCTGGAATATCAGCAATAACGAAACTACGTTGTGAATCCAATCGCACTACACCCAAGTTAGGCACCAAGGTAGTAAAAGGGTAATCAGCTACTTTAGGCTTAGCTGCAGATACACTGCGAATTAGTGTAGATTTACCCGCATTAGGTAAACCAAGCAAACCGACATCAGCCAATAATAATAACTCTAATTTAAGGTTGCGGATTTCACCTGGCGTTCCATCAGTTTTTTGACGAGGTGCTCGGTTGGTACTACTTTTAAAGCGTAAGTTACCTAAACCATGCCAGCCGCCTTTAGCCACTAGCAGTTTTTGATCTTTATGGGTTAAGTCACCGAGTAGTTCACCCGTATCAACATCAACAACGCGTGTACCAACAGGAACTTTCAAGACTAAGTCGTCAGAGCCTCTACCTGTGCAATTTTGGGGTTGACCATTTTGGCCACGCTTAGCACGATGAAAACGCTCAAATCGATAATCAATCAAGGTATTAAGGCTTTCATGGGCAATTAAATAAACATCACCACCATCACCACCATCACCGCCATTAGGGCCGCCGAATTCGATATATTTTTCTTTACGGAAACTGAGACAGCCGTTGCCACCATCACCCGCTTCAACTCTGATCTCAACTTCATCAACAAATTTCATGGTGTTTTACACAGCCCTAAATTTTTGTGGTTTATATCTTGTTAGTATAAACGATTTTTCATTCAGAAAGAATCATCACAACAAGAACGTAATTAATAGGTAAAAAAAAACCTCGCTAAGAAGCGAGGTTTTTGGAGTTCTAAGTTCTTCTTAGTCAGCGATGATGCTAACAAACTTACGACTCTTTGGACCTTTAACTTCAAATTGTACTTTACCGTCAGATAAAGCAAATAAAGTATGATCTTTACCGATACCCATGTTGCTACCAGCGTGGAAACGAGTACCACGTTGACGAACAATAATGTTACCTGCTAACACTGATTCACCACCGAAACGCTTAACACCTAAACGTTTTGCTTCTGAATCACGACCATTTCGTGTACTACCTGCCGCTTTCTTATGTGCCATGTCAAAATGCTCCTAATTAGCCATTAATACCAGTAATTTTCACTTCAGTGAACCATTGACGATGGCCCGCTTGTTTGCGTGAATGCTTACGACGTTTGAATTTTACAATGGTAATTTTATCAGCACGACCTTGGTTTACCACCTCAGCCACTACTTTACCACCAGCAACGTAAGGCGCGCCTACATTGATGTTCTCGCCATCGGCGATCATTAAAACGTTATCAAATTCTACTGCTGCGCCTATTTCAAGCTCAAGCTTTTCTAGACGAACTGTTTGCCCTTCGGTTACACGATGCTGTTTACCACCGCTTTGGAATACCGCGTACATAGCTACTCCGTACTGCAACAACTTTATGTGTTGCTAAATTTAAAAATATAGGGCGCGAATTCTACGCGAAGAAACGCAGCAGAGCAAGTATAAAAGTGATCATTTCTGAAGTTTTTAATTTCTATAAAAAATTAGCGAAATAAATTAACTACAAAGTTATTATAAACCTTTTGTGTAAGCTTTTATATCCACGAATATAGTGTAGAATTTACTATTTAAAACCCCGTCGATATAGACATCGTGGTTATACATAAACCATCAGGCCCAAGTGGAATTAAGTAAAGTGGATATAAAAGCAATTCAAACACTCTCACAAGATGATATGACCAAGGTTAATGATCTTATTTATGGTCAGTTACACTCAAACGTTGCTTTGATCAATCAATTAGGTGTCTATATTGTTAATTCCGGTGGTAAGCGTATGCGCCCCATGCTTACCGTGTTAACAGCACAGGCGCTGAATCAAGCTAATATAGTCAATCTAGATGATAAACACTGCACCATTGCTGCCATTGTGGAATTTATTCACACAGCTACCCTATTGCATGACGATGTAGTTGATGAATCTAACATGCGACGTGGCCGAGAAACCGCTAATGCTTTATTTGGTAACAGTGCTAGCGTATTAGTCGGTGATTTTCTTTACACACGATCTTTTCAAATGATGACCAAATTGGGTGACATGCGCATTATGGATATTTTATCTGATGCGACCAATATAGTTGCTGAAGGTGAAGTATTACAATTGATGAATTGTAATGATCCAGACACTACTGAAGAAAGCTATTTACAGGTTATTTATTGCAAAACAGCCAAACTTTTTGAAGCGGCTACTCGACTTGCTGCTGTTATTACCAAGCAAGATAGTGCAACTGAAATAGCCATTGCAGATTACGGTAAATACCTAGGTACAGCCTTTCAATTAGTGGATGATATTTTGGATTACACCGCAGATGCTAAAGAAATGGGTAAAAATGTGGGTGATGACTTAGCCGAAGGCAAGCCTACTCTACCACTACTTTATGCTATGTCTCACGGCACTGATGAGCAACGGCAGTTAATTAGAGATGCTATAGAACATGGCAATGGTATGGAGCATTTAGACGATATTTTAAGTGCCATGGAACAAACTGGTGCTTTAGTTTATACGCAGAAAAAAGCAGAAGTAGAAGCAGACAAGGCTATCAAAGCTTTATCGGTATTGCCTGAATCTGAATATAAACAAGCCTTAATTGCTTTAGCCCATATTGCGGCTAATCGCAGTGCTTAATTATTTATAGCAGAGTAAAAAATTATGAGTTCAGATAACAAATATGAAAACAATCCGTTGCACGGTATCGGGTTAGAACAAGTTCTCACGGAGTTAGTCGATCATTACGGTTTTGAGATTTTAAATGCTTATTTAAGCTTAAATTGTTTTAAAACGCACCCAAGTATTGAATCTAGCGTAAAGTTTCTTAAAAAAACAGATTGGGCAAAAGATAAGGTTGAATCTTTTTATCTATATCAATATAAAAGTTTACCACGTGCTGATGATAGCCAATTTGAATTACCGCCACGTGATCGCATAGTACCCGCTGATCAAAAACCGGGAACACCAGCAGAGTTAAGTTTTGATGATGCTGAAAACCTTAGACAAAAACGTGCAAAAAAAACCCGTGAGCGCTCTTCTACGCAGACTAACCCTTGGGGAAAATAATAGTGTTGTCCGTTTGTCCTGAGTCCTGATGTTGTCGAAAGGATATTGATATAACACAGGTTTACGTGAAATTTGGCTTGTGTATTTCACCCGATACAACTAACGCTAACAACAGATTATTAAATTTTGTAGGGTGTTTTTATGTCACTAATTGAATGGACAGTAGAGTTGAGTGTTGGTATAGAAAGCATTGATGAGCAACACAAGAAATTAGTTAATATGATCAATACACTTAATGATGCCATGTTAAAAAATAGCTCACATGAATTATTAGGAAAAATATTTACAGGTTTAGCAGCTTATACCCAAAAGCATTTTGCTTATGAGGAAAATATGTTTGCTGAGTATGATTATACTGATTCAGAAGAATACACACGGCAACACAATGAGCTAATAGCTCAAGTGGTCAAATTAAAAGAAAAATTTATTGAAAATCCCCAAGGAACCATGAGTGCTGATTTAATGCTGTTTCTTAAACGTTGGTTAACCAATCATATTATGAGAACAGATAAAGAATATGCTGAATTTCTTATTTCAAAGGGTGTGAAATAAGTAAATAAATTAAATTACGAGTATTGAATTTAGAAACTCAATACTCGTTATCAATAGATTTTAATATGGCTTTATGCCATAAAATCAACACCTTCTTGGATGTCAGCTTTTAATGTATCAAGCATGTCATTTTTAGCTTTTTCTTCAAATGCGCTTAATTTGCCGTAAGGTAATATTTCAGCAACACCATTTACACCTAAACGTACTGGGTGAGCAAAAAATGGTGCATCACCACCTTCAACGTCAACATAAGCGTAATCTACAACGTCTTCGCCTTGTAAACCTTTCACTAAAGATAAACAAAAACGAGCAGCAGCAGCGCCCATTGAAAGTGTAGCTGAACCGCCACCCGCTTTAGCATTTACAACTTCAGTACCTGCATTTTGAATGCGTGGAGTTAACGCTGCAACTTCTTCATCAGAGAAAGTAACGCCTTCTACTTGTGAAAGAAGTGGTAAAATTGTTGTACCTGAGTGACCACCAATTACTGGTATTTTAACGTCACTTACGTTCAAGCCTTTTAATTCAGCAATAAATGCTTCACTACGAATTACATCAAGCGTTGTTACACCAAATACACGGTTTTTGTCATAAGTACCCGCTTTCTTGAATACTTCAGCAACAATTGGCACAGTGCCGTTAACTGGGTTAGTAATAATACCAACTAAAGCTTTTGGACAGCTAGCAACAATACCTTCTGCTAATGTTTTAATAATACCTGCATTTACTGCAAATAAATCAGCACGATCCATACCTGGCTTACGTGGCATGCCCGCTGGGATAATTACAATATCAGCACCTGAAAGTGCACCCGCTAAATTGTCAGCACCGAAGCCTTCAACTTTAACTGCTGTAGGGATGTGTGATAAATCAACAGCAACACCTGGTACAACTGGCGCAACGTCATATAAAGATAACTCAGAACCTGCAGGTAATTGAGTTTTTAATAATAAAGATAATGCTTGGCCAATACCGCCAGCTGCGCCTAATACTGCTACTTTCATGTGTTCTCTCCGAAATTTAAGTGGATGTAAAACTATATAATAAAGATTATTCGAGTAAATACGTAAATTTTGTTGTGCAAAAGATATAGCATAGCCAACAAAAAAACAATTATTATTGTATATATGATACCGTATAATACGTAGTTGAAAGAATTCAACTTTAGTATATAAGGCTATACCAAACATTTTCAAAATAAATAATTCAACTTGAGGCTGTTTGAATAAATGGCAAAAAAGGGTTTAATCTCACATAATGAATGGCCAAACAAAACAAGAAACATTAGTACAAGCATTTAAAGACTTATTAAAACAAGAACAATTCGGTTCACAAGGTGAAATCGTTGATGCATTGAAATCTTTAGGCTTTGACAATATTAGTCAATCAAAGATATCACGGATGCTAAGCAAGTTTGGTGCTGTTAGAACACGTAATGTACGCCAAGAAATGGTTTATTGTTTACCCGCTGAGTTGGGTGTACCAACAGCACAAAGCCCATTAAAACAATTAGTTTTAGAAATAGAACACAATGGTATGATGATTATCATCCAAACAAGCCCGGGTGCTGCCCAATTAATTGCGCGTTTGTTAGATAGCTTAGGTAAAAGTGACGGTGTACTTGGCACAATTGCCGGCGATGATACTATTTTTATTGCACCTACAGATATCAATCATATCAAAGAAACCATTAATCAATTAGAGCGACTATTTTCGAAAAATATAAGTTAATTAAGTGCAGACTTAGTAGACGGTGACACTATTTCCCTTAATTTATCCTTAAAAAAGCGACTATGATAATTAGTTGTTAATTATTATCCATTGCGTATTAAAAAATTTCATGAAAAAAAATATTTTTATCACAACAAGTGAATTAGTTCGAAGTGCTGGTATTTTAGTGCTTTTCTTGTATCTAGGTAAAGGCATTCAATACCTAAGTCATTTACCCATTCCTGGCAGTATTTTTGGTTTGCTATTATTATTTTTAGCATTGAGCCTTCGGTTAATTCCATTAGATTATATATTGCCAACAGGCAGCTTTTTACTTAACTATATTACGCTCTTTTTTGTTCCTGTTGGTGTAGGGTTATTGCAATATTCACAATTGTTATCAACCTATTGGGTTACCATTGTAGTAAGCAGTGTGATTAGCACAATAGCAACGTTAATATCTGTTGGCTGGCTTTATCAAAGGTTGTCTAAATGATTTATTTTTATCTTATTGCTACGGTATTGATTTTCTTAGCTGCCCGTAAACTTTTAAGCCCAGTAAAAAGCCCATTAGCTAACCCTCTTTTAGTGAGTATTTTATTTTTTATTGGACTTTTTAGTTTTACCCCACTTGTTTACCAAGATTACGCAACAGCAAATTTTCCTTTTATTTGGCTTTTAGAGCCAGCTGTGGTTGCGCTTTCTATCCCATTATTTTGTCAAATACAACAAATAAAACAGCAATTTAAGGCAATAATGGTCAGCTGCTCTTTTGGTGTTGTTATTGCCATTTCAACTTGTATATCTATCGCCTTATTATTAACTGACGATAAAGTATTATTACTTTCTTTATTGCCAAAATCTGTGACTAGCCCAATAGCAATGGCTGTGGCCTACGAAACAGGAGGACTGGCATCGTTGGCTGCCGCGGTGGTTATTGCCGTTGGGTTATTAGGCGCGCTAGGTGGCTTTAGTCTACTCAAGTTTTGTAAAATCACGAATCCACAAGCACAAGGTTTAGCAATGGGGTGTAGTGCGCATGCCATTGGCACCGCAAAAGCAATGGAAGTGGGTAATGAACAAGGGGCTTTTAGTTCTTTAGCATTAGTTATCAGTGGTATTTTAACCGCGGTGTTAGCCCCTTTTTTCGCTTGGTTTATCGGTATAATGACAACTATTTAGAAAAAATACCAAGATACTGCTTTTTTACCAAAGCTAACTATGATTATTAATCTCTAACAGTTATTATAGCGCCGTTTTTTACCTGTTAATTTTTTAAGATATTTTGGAGTTCTATTATATGCCATTTCAACCCGGCCAACGTTGGATCAGTGACAGTGAATCAGATCAAGGATTAGGAACCGTCACAGGTATAGAGCACCGATTTGTTAATATTGTTTTTACTGCCACGGGAGAATCACGTCAATATGCAAAAGCTAATGCGCCATTAACCCGCGTTATTTTTAATGATGGCGATCTTATTCCAAGTCATGAAGGCTGGACGTTAAAGGTTGAATCAAGCAGTGAAGCACATGGCATTTTAACTTACCACGGTATCCGACAAGATACCTTGGAAGCAGTATCTTTAAAAGAAGTAATGATAGATCACTTTATTAAATTTAATAAACCACACGATCGACTTCTCAACAGCCAAGTAGACCGCCTTGATTGGTTTCGCCTGCGTAAAGATTGCTTACGTCACCAATATGAACAACAACAATCAGAGTTAATGGGCTTAACCGGCGGACGTGTTAGCCTTATTCCCCATCAACTTTATATCGCCGATGAAGTGGGTAACCGTTTTGCACCAAGAGTATTACTTGCTGATGAAGTGGGTTTAGGAAAAACCATTGAAGCGGGTTTAATCATTCATCAGCAATTGGTGAGTGGTAGAGCCCAACGTATTTTGATCATAGTACCTGAATCATTGATGCATCAATGGTTGGTAGAAATGTTACGTCGTTTTAATCTTAAATTTAGTATTTTTGATCATGACCGCTGTGTTGAAACTGCTGGCGAAGATGACAGTAACCCTTTTAGTACTGAACAGTTAGTCTTAGTTAATTTAGGCTTTGTCACTAAAAACCCTAAATGGTATGAAACATTAATAAGCGAAGATTGGGATTTAATGGTTGTTGATGAAGCGCACCATTTAAATTGGCAACAAGATAACCCAAGTATAGAGTATCAATGTATTGAGCAATTGGCTCAAGTCATTCCTGGAGTTTTATTGCTCACCGCCACGCCAGATCAATTAGGCCATGAAAGCCATTTTGCTCGATTACGTTTACTTGATTCCGATCGTTTTTATGATTATGAAAAATTTATTGAAGAAGAGTCTCATTACAGTGAAGTTGCCGATGCAGCCAATGCCTTAGTTGAAGAAGAGCAATTAACTAACGAGCAAGAAAGTACTTTATCCTCCTTATTAAAAGAATCAGATATTAGCGAGCAGTTAATCACACTTAATAGTGATAATAGTGCTAATCAAACAAAAGTACGTCAACAGTTATTAAAGCAACTGCTCGATAGACATGGTACTGGTCGCATTTTATTTAGAAACTCACGTAACACCATTAAAGGCTTTCCGGTACGCGAAATACATCCCACACCACTGACAATGCCAGAACAGTACCAAGATACAATCAATGAGTTTATGCTGAGCGGTTGTCCTGAGACCATAGAAAACTCTAAGCAAGCGAAGTTTATTTTCACGCCAGAAATGCTTTATGGCCTTGATCACCAAAGTGAAAAGTGGACAGACTTCGACCCCCGTGTTGATTATTTGATCGATTTATTGAAATCATTAAAAAAAGAAAAAGTATTAGTGATCTGTGCTCATTCACAAACGGCCATAGATTTAGAAGCCGTGTTACGTATTAAAGAAGGAATTCGCGCAGCAGTATTTCATGAAGGTTTATCTATTTTTGAACGTGATAGAGCCGCCGCCTACTTTGCCCAAGATGAAGACAGTGCACAGCTATTACTGTGTTCTGAAATTGGCAGTGAAGGGAGAAACTTTCAGTTTGCACATCATTTGGTGCTATTTGATTTACCCAGTAACCCTGATTTATTAGAACAGCGTATTGGCCGTCTCGATCGTATTGGGCAAACTGAAGTTATTCGATTACATGCGCCTTACTTTGAAGATTCAGCCCAGCATTTATTGTTTGATTGGTATCAGCAAGGGTTGCAAGCGTTTGAACATACTTGTATTACCGGCCGCGTAGTCTATGAAGCCTATGGTCAGCAGTTGTTATCGTTAGCATTAACCGCGCAACAAGCTTCATCCGCAGCAGAGAAATTAATTAGTGATACTTGGCAAAAGCACTGTAAAATTAAAGCTGAGTTAGAATCTGGTCGTGATAAATTACTTGAACTTAATTCATCTGGTCAAGGCCGCGCCCATGAGTTAGTCAAAAAAATAGAACGCAATGACAGACAAATTGATTTACCTAAATTTATGTTTCAGGCGTTAGATGTTTTTGGCGTTCAACAAGATGACAAAGCAGACAATGCCATTGCATTGAATCAAAGTGAACATATGCTTAATAGCAACTTTCCTTGTTTACCTGAAGATGGTTCAACAATAACCTTTGATCGTGATACCGCGTTAATTAATGAAAATTATCAATTGTTAACCTGGGATCATCCCATGGTACGTGGTGTTTTAGATTTAGTACTTAGCGATGAAATTGGCAATGCCAGCATCGGTTTATTAAAAGCTGAAGCCTTACCTGTTGGTACTTTTTTTCTTGAATGTTTATTCACAGTAGAAGCCACAGCACCTGCACATTTACAACTTGGCCGATATTTACCAACAACGCCTATTCGCGTATTAGTGGATAAAAATGGTAATAACCTTGGCGATAAAGTCAGCGAAGCAGTATTGGATAAACAACTGACACCCGTTAAAAAGATAATGGCGTTACAATTAATTAAAGCATTAAAGTCACAAATCACGCCACTTGTGACAAAAGCAGAAGGCCACGGTGTACAACAAATTTCGGCCATTCAAGCAAAGGCTTTAAAGAGTATGCAGAGTAAACTTGGACAAGAGCAACAAAGGTTAACCGCATTAAAAGCCATTAATCCCAGTGTTCGCCAAGCCGAAATTGACTTTCTTGACCATCAACAAGATGAACTAAGCCATTACATAGATAAAGCGCAATTAACCTTTGAAGCGGTACGTATGATAGTAGTAACGCACTAATGGCCGCTAATCCTGACTTTGTTTATCAACCACCTATGTCTCCTTATCTTGATGTTATTTTTCAAGATGAGGATATCGTTGTGCTCAATAAGAGTAGCGGTTTATTAAGTGTACCTGGACGCTTAGCTGAGCATCAAGACTGTTTACAAAACCGAGTACAACGCGTTTTACCAACCGCTACTATTGTTCACCGTTTAGATATGGCAACATCGGGCATCATGATCATGGCATTGAACAAACCAGCCCATGTGGCTATAAGCAGACAATTTGAACAGCAAAAAACTAACAAGAGTTATATTGCCCGAGTTTTCGGTAAAGTAACTGAAATAGAAGGCAGTGTTGATTTGCCGTTAATTTGTGATTGGCCCAATAGACCAAAACAAATGGTTGATCATGACAATGGTAAAAAATCATTGACTAATTACAGTGTGCTCAGCTATTCAACTTTGAGTTCAGGCGATGACAGCACATTAATAGAGCTAAGACCCGTTACCGGTAGATCTCATCAATTACGGGTGCACATGTTAGCCTTGGGTCATCCCATTTTAGGTGATCGCTTATATGCCCATGAAAAAGCATTAACGATTAGTCCTAGATTACAGCTACATGCCAGAAATTTAAGTTTAACCCACCCAGTTACTGGCGAATTACTCAGTTTTGTTAGCCCTTGTCCATTTGATTAGCAATAAGTGATAATGACGTGGTTAAGGCTATTAGTACTGAAGTATTCGTGTGAGTCTTTGATACTGAACCATTAATTTTGAGGTTTTGACCTTGAGGCATTAGTATTAAGGCCTTTAGTGTTCATGCCTAGACATAAACACTAAGTAAATATAAAGGAGACTTAACAGACCACTTTGTCACTAACCGTGTTGTGCCTATTTTTGCTTAGAAATCAAATCATAGGCAGCTTGTATATCTTGCGTTTTTTCTTTTGCGGCTTCCATCATCGCTGGCGGTAGGCCTTTTGCGATTAATTTATCAGGATGATGTTGCGACATTAATTTTCGATAGGCTTTTTTGATATCTCGCATTGAAATATCCTTGTTAACTCCTAAAATTTTATACGCATTATCAAGTTGCCCTGCTCTGGTTGTTGCATGACCCCCATTAAATTGATGGTTTCCTTGTCTTGATTGCTGATGAAAGGCTTCACTCGCCATAATCATTTCAAGCAAGTTATTTAACTGACGAGCAGAATAGCCTAAAAATTTGGCAATAGTGTGCAATACTTCACGCTCTTTCGTGTCCAAATCGCCATCAATAAAAGCGACTTGAATTTGAATTTCTAAGAACATCAGTAATAAATCATGACGATTACCGCAAATCCGCTTAAATTTAACCAAACGCTCTTTTAATGGAAATCCGACCGACTTACCTTCACGAAAAGCCGCTTGTGCTTGTTCTCGCAATTCATTCGTGAGACCAAGTTTGTCCATGTATGCACTGGCAAAAGCAATTTCATGGTTAGTCACCTGTCCTTTAGCTTTAGCTACATGTCCCATCACAGAAAAAGTAACGTAAAAAAAAGCGGATTGACGAGTAACATCATCAGATTTACCTCCCGTCATCCCGTCAAAATTAAAACCTCGACCTCGGTCAAACATATGGCCAAGCCAAAGACCTAATAAAGCGCCAAATAAACTTTTACTCAGCATAAAGCCAAATAAAAACCCTAAAACTTTCCCCCAGATACGCATACTTATTTTATTACCTTATTCTTAATCTGCTATTTACGTGCTACATATATAACCGCTCCCCTTGAAGATTCGCGTTTCAGGAAGTCTGAGCAATGCATATTCAAGTGGAACGGGTATAGCTACCATATTACATTTGTTATATCATATACGCTTCATCACGTATATTTAAGATAACCTTAAAAATAAATGTTTTTTTTCCGAAAATTTTCTTCCTGTAGCGTTTTATTAACGATGGTATTATCTTTACCTACGTTTGCGATTACCACTGAGCAAGAAACAGCGCAAGCGCAACTTCAATGTGCTATTCCAACTTATGTACCTATAGTATCTAATGCTGTGCAAGTAACCGATGATAGCATTCGTATTACGTCAACGTACTCTAGTATTGAAAAAGATCAAGTTGCCAACTTTAGTGGTGATGTCACGCTTATCGATAAAAGCCAAACCATCATAGCTGATCAACTAACATTTGATCGATTACTGATGCAATTTAAGGCGCAAGGAAATATACATTATCAAAACCAAAGTATTGATATTCTTGCCGACGAGTTAAATGCTAGTAAAAATGACAAATCCAGTGTTATGCTGAATACCTCGTATCAACTGTACGGCAACCTCGGTCGTGGAAGTGCCGGTGAATTACAAATCAACACAAAAGATGGTTTAAGTTTATTAGATTCAACCTTTACAACCTGTATAGGTGATAAACCTGACTGGCAAATAAAGGCATCTGAAATTAACATATCAGCCGATGGTAGTACAGGCCAAGCTTTCCATGCCCAAGTTCGACTTTTCAATGTACCCGTTTTATATTTACCTTATTTTTCATTTCCCGTTTCAAAACAGCGTAAAAGTGGCTTTTTATATCCCACTATTGGTAGCTCTAGTAATTCAGGGTTAGAAATTGAAATACCTTACTATTGGAATATCGCCCCGAATATAGACGCGACTATCACCCCTTATTACATGTCTGAACGTGGGACACAATTAAAAACTGAATTTCGTTATTTAACCGATCTCCAATCAGGTAGCATTAATGTAGAGTACTTAAATAAAGATAATGCAATAACGTCAAACGATGACGCCCGTTATCTTGCGAGAATACAACATATAGGTACACTTTCAGATGACTTTCGTGCATATGTTGATTATACCACCATCAGTGATGACAACTATTTAGTCGATATTGGCTCAAAGGAATATAGCTCAAACGATGCTTATTTGTACCAAATAGGTGAGCTTTCTTATTTTGGGGCTAACTGGCAAACCACAATGAAAATACAAGATTTTGAAGTACTAGGTAATCATCAACCTAGTTATAAAACCTTACCTCACATTGAAACTTTAGTTCAACAACCCTTCACACTTTTCACAGAGCAAACATTACAGGGGCAATTTGAACTCTATTCTGAATTAACCAGTTTTAAAGCAGAAACCAATCAGCAAGTCAGCGCTAATCGCTATCATTTAGAAGCGGGTTTCAGTTTTCCAGTATCGACTCCTGCATGGTTTTTAAATTCAGAATTTAAATTAATGCATACCTATTACCAACAAAACGACATTCAAGAGGGGAGTGAATTAACAAAAAATGTTAACCGTACACTGCCTAAAGTGAGGTTTCATGGGGGGATAAATTTCGATCGAACACTATCCTTTTTTGGTAATAATTATACCCAAACCATAGAACCTCAAATACAATATTTATATATTAACGAAAAAAATCAGACCACGATAGGCTTCTACGATACAACTAAATTACAAGATGATTATAATGGCTTATTTAGAGATCGAAGCTACAGTGGTTTAGATAGAATTGCCGGTGCTAATCAATATACTTGGGGTATAACAAGCCGAGTACTTGACCAATCCAACCTAGAAATCTTTCGTTTAAGTATCGGTAGAATACAGTATTTATCCGACAATAGACTTTTTGATGAATTGATTGATAATACTACGCTTGCTAACAATGAAGATTCCCTCACAAGCAAGCAATCCTCTGTCGCAGCAAACTTATTTTATCGATTAAATCAACAGTGGCAAATGAGTAGTGATATTCAATATAACACCATAGAAAGCTTCACTAATAAAAGCCAAGTGTCGCTAAACTACCAAATTGATAAATATAATTCAGTTCAATTGAACCATAGGTACACTCGTCATGTCTCAGGTAGTAGCTTAGAACAAGCTTCAGTATTGGCTAGCTTCGCTATTAATAAAGATTGGGCTTTTGTAGGGCGACTTACCGAAGACTTAAAACAAAACCGGAGTTTAGAAAGTTATGCAGGCTTACAATACGAAAGTTGTTGCTGGGCTATACGTGTTGCGTATCATAGATATATAAACTCAAGTTTAAGCGATGATGGCGAAAACCGCGATGAATTTAACAGTGGTTTTGTGCTACAGTTCATCATCAAAGGGCTAAATGGCAAACAAGGCTCCATTGGCACACAGGAAATGTTTGACTCAAGTATTTTTGGCTATAAACGCCATTACGACTTACAAAATTAGCGAGCTATCAACATAGTCACTAATAAAGTCATTCACATAAAAATTAATAACGCACCATAACCAAGATGTATAATTCATGAAAAATTTAGTTAAAATATTAGTCATTACCTGCACATTTTATGCAGGGTTAAATGCGCAAGTTCAAGCAAAAGAAGAGATGCTAGACAAAGTTGCTGCGATTGTTAACAGTGGCGTAGTACTTGAGTCAGAAGTACAAGATTTACTGAGGAATATTAAAAAACAATCAAAAAAGAATAATCAAGCACTCCCTTCTGACAGTGCATTACGCACACAAGTCATGGATAAACTGATTAATGATAGTTTAATTGTACAAATTGGTGAGCGTATGGGCGTACAAGTGAGTGATGCTCAATTAGATCAAACCATTACCAATATGGCCACAGAAAACAAACTATCCTTATCTCAGTTTCGTCAAGCTATCATAAGTGATGGTGATGATTATGAGAAATATCGAGAAAATGTACGTACAGAGATAATTTCAGGTGAAGTCCGTCGTAATAGTGTTAGACGCCGTATTTACATTTCACCACAAGAAGTTGCTAACTTATTAAGCTTAATAAAGGAACAAATCAACAATGATGTGGAATATCATCTAGGTCATATCTTAATTGAATTCCCTTCCGATGCAACGCAAGAAGATATGATCGCTAGTAAGAAACGTGCAGATAAAGTTATTGAGCTACTTAACAGTGGTTCAAACTTTACTAAAATAGCTATCGCCTCATCAGGCGGCACGAATGCCTTAAAAGGTGGTGATTTAGGCTGGAAAAACATCAACGAAATGCCCACACTGTTTTCTGAGCTCATTGCCGGAAAAAATAAGGATGCTGTAGTAGGCCCTATTCGAACAGGTCTAGGTTTTAGTATTGTAAAAGTACTCGATGTCCGTGGACGTAAAATAGTTGAAATTGAAGAAGTAAAGGCTAGCCACATATTAATAAAAACCTCTATTATTTTAAGTGAAGCTAAAGCAGAAGCACAATTACAAGATATGCTCAATAAAATTAATGCTGGAGAAGCGAAGTTTGCTGACTTAGCTAAAGAATTTTCTGAAGGTCCTACTTCGGTTCGTGGTGGCGACTTAGGCTGGGCAGATCCCAACAGTTATGATCCTGCCTTTAAAAATGCATTAGCTACTATGAAAATTGGTGAATACCACAAACCATTTCGCTCATCTTTTGGTTGGCATATTGCTCAGTTAAATGATCGTCGTATGGTTGATGCTACATCACAAATGAATGAAAAGCGTGTATATCAAATCCTGTATAATCGTAAATTTGGTGTTGAAAGCGATAGATGGATCAAAGAAACTCGCGATGAAGCTTATATCGAAATTTTTGAACAGGATAAATAGAAATGACTACTCGCATAGCGATTACTCCTGGTGAGCCCGCCGGTATAGGACCTGATTTAGTTGTTTATATAGCACAGCAGGCTTGGCCCGTACAACTTGTCGTCGTTGCATCAAAAGAACTAATAAAACAGCGTGCTGAACAACTAAACTTGCCCGTAATATTGATTGATTATGATGCTAACCTTGAGCCTATCCCTCAAGTTGCTGGTACCTTAACCATATTAGATATACCACTTTCGCAGCCATGTATCCCAGGTACCCTTGATACCAATAATGGTGCTTATGTTGTTGAGACCTTAAAAGTAGCTAGTGATAAAAATATGTCCGGGGAATTCGAAGCAATAGTAACAGGCCCAGTGCATAAAGGTTTAATTAATAAATCGGGCGTTCCTTTTAGCGGCCATACCGAGTATTTTGCTAATCAAGCTAACTGCCCTGATGTCGTAATGATGTTAACTACTAAAGGTTTACGTGTTGCATTAGTGACTACTCACATACCACTTGCCTATGTAGCAAAAGCCATCACTTTTGAGAGGTTACAGAAGGTAACTCGTATACTACACAAAGATTTGCAAAGTAAGTTTGGTATAAAAAACCCGAAAATATATGCTTGCGGTATTAATCCTCATGCCGGTGAAGATGGTCATTTAGGTAGAGAAGAAATAGACGTAATGGAACCCGCCTTTGCCGAACTAAGAGCAGAAGGCATTAATGTTATTGGTCCCCTACCAGCGGATACTATATTTCAAGAGAAATACTTAAAAGATGCTGACGCTATTTTAAGTATGTACCATGATCAAGGTTTACCTGTATTAAAATACAAAGGCTTTGGTTCGTCCGTTAATATTACATTAGGTTTACCTTTTATTCGTACCTCAGTTGACCATGGAACTGCATTAGAACTAGCAGGCAATGGATCAGCAGACTCTGGTAGCATGATAGAAGCAATTAGCAGTGCAATCGACCTAGTCAATAGCAGTAAATAGCAGTAAATA
>DPHE01000078.1:0-11423 GCA_003521815.1 Colwellia sp. | reverse complement strand
AATAGCAGTAAATAGCAGTAAATAATACAGGTCTGGCTTTAGCCTGACCATAAGAGATATTTTCATGAACAGTAAAACCCATTTAGGCCACCAAGCAAAAAAACGCTTTGGCCAAAATTTTCTTCATAATGATGCCGTCATCAGCGATATTATTGATGCTATTAATCCTGAGCCGGGAGAAAACTTAGTCGAAATAGGCCCTGGTCTTGGTGCTTTAACTGAGCCCGTAATAGAACGAGCAAAAAAATTATCTGTTGTTGAGCTTGATAGGGATTTAGCTAAAAGATTACGCCATCACCCTTTTTTGGCGCCGCACTTAACTATTTATGAAACCGATGCATTAAGCTTTGACTTTGCCCAACTAGCAACAGATAACAAACCATTACGCATTTTTGGGAACCTGCCTTATAACATTTCCACACCGTTAATTTTTCACCTATTAACGTTTAAAGACAAAGTTCAAGACATGCACTTTATGCTACAAAAAGAGGTAGTTCAACGCATGGCTGCTGGGCCACACTGTAAAGCTTACGGGCGATTATCAATTATGACCCAATACCAGTGCGAAGTAATTCCAGTAATGGAAATAGGTCCTGAAGCATTTAAGCCCGCACCTAAAGTCGATTCTGCTATAGTGAGGTTAATACCACACAGTGACATTAAAAATCCAGTCAAAGAGATAAGTGCCCTTAATACAGTCTGTTTGGCTGCGTTTAATCAACGTAGAAAGACTATCCGTAATAGTTTTAAAAATCTCATTAGCGTAGCACAATTAGAAAGCCTTAATATTGATGCCAATTTACGTCCAGAAAATTTAACCCTTGATGATTACATCATGCTCGCTAATTTTATTGTTGATAATCCACCAGAGCCAATGATTACTACAAATAATAAAAAGCCTTCACGACGTGCAATGAAAAGAGCTGAAGATCAAGGTTAATGGCTAACATGCTAGAGATCAAATCTCTATATACACATGACATATCAAGAGGCGAGTTTCATATTGAGGTAACATGAGCATATATTTAGTGGGTGATATACAAGGCTGTTATAGCGAACTAATTGCTTTATTAAAGCAGATTTCTTTCAATAGCGAAGTTGATCAACTCTATGTAGCGGGTGATCTTGTTGCTAGAGGGCCCGACTCTTTAGCTACGTTACGTTTTATAAAATCACTTAAAGGCTCTGCAAAAATAGTACTGGGTAATCATGATCTACATTTACTTTCCGTTTATGCCGGTATCAAAGAAGTAAAAAAACAAGATCGACTTAACACATTGCTAGATGCTGACGATGTTGATGAATTAATGGATTGGTTAGCACAACAACCATTATTGCAAAGGATAGGTAATGATAACGCCTACATGAGTCATGCAGGTATTTCACCTCAATGGACTTTAGCAGAAGCGATAGCGCAAGCTACGTTTGCTCAACAGCGGCTGAGCTCAAGTAATAGAAACGCATGGTTGTCATCAATGTACGGTGAAAAACCGAATAATTGGCCACAAGCCAAAACCGAGATAGAAAAATTTCGCTATACAATTAATGCATTTACTCGTATGCGTTACTGTTATAGGAATAAAAACCTAGAATTCGAAAACAAGTCCGCTCCTAGCACTATTAATAACAATCAACAATCGAACACCACGTTATTGCCTTGGTATGAATTATCATTAACCATAAATGAAACATCTTGGGTTTTCGGCCACTGGGCTTCTTTGATGGGTAAATGTTCACATCAAAATATTTACCCCTTAGATACAGGCTGCGTTTGGGGCAATCATTTAACACTACTACGCTGGCATGATAAAAAAGTATTCATTGAACCCGCACATTAAGTATTCCGTAAACTGAAATAAGCGATAAAAAAGTGGTGTAGATTGTTACACTTAAAACGTTAAAACGACTGTGAAATCACCCTACAGTCAGTTCTTTTTGCTTTTACATGCCAAAAATCACCAACAACTATTGACAACACCCACCACAGCTTTATAATCTACGTCGCTTGAAGTTAGTTTTATATTTTTGTACACCATTTCGATGTTATGTTTTGCTTGATTACCCATAATAGGTTTTTGACCCGTAATAAATAACCCGTCCTGTTTTATAAGTAATAGCAACACTTTTTAGCAAACCCGCTTCCATCATTTTTTTTGACCTAGTTAAAAATAAATTAAAGAAGCTAAATTACTCATAAATAAATTAGGATACTCTTATGTCTACTACTACTGGTACAGTAAAATGGTTTAACGAAGCTAAAGGTTTCGGTTTCATCGAACAAGAAAATGGCCCTGACGTTTTTGCTCATTTCAACGCGATTGTTGGTGACGGTTTCAAAACTTTAGCTGAAGGTCAAAAAGTTGAATTCACAGTTACTGATGGTCAAAAAGGCCCTCAAGCTGAGAACATTGTTGCTCTTTAATTTTTATTAATTAAAAGTACAAAAAAAGCGAGTCACCTTAAGGTACTCGCTTTTTTATTATAGAGCTTTATGCCCCTAAATACTTCAGGAATAAAAATCAATAATTGATTACTGCACTGAATTCATTTAACCGCTGTAAATCACAATAATCAACGACTTCACGTACTACTTCACTATCAATTCCTACCGACGTTAACTCCATATCATTAACAACTACTCTAAACACTCTATGGTAATTTTTTTCCTCATATTCGTTTAGCCATGTATTCCAAGTAGTGCCCGTAAGCGCAGAATCAACTCAATTAAGTGACACACAGATATAATTAATAGCGGATGACCATTGCCAATTAAAAATAATGAACCACACTAAACCTAGTTTAGACCTAGTGCATTTAAACCAAACCTGTCTATTCTACAATATTAATATCCCACACTAATTTGATAGGAAGAAAACTTACGCATATTAATAACCCCCTGCTCAAAAATAAGATATTGACCTTTTATACCTAACAAAACGCCTGATACACTCGGTGTTTTATCAAAGTTAAACGAACTGATTTTAGTTAAATATTGGCTGACAGGATAATTTATCTCAACGATTTTTTCATCTAGCAATTGCACTGCATCATCACCAAACTTAAGTGAAATATCGTCTAAACGCTCCTTTATTTGGGGGATCAGCACTTTAGCTTCAGCTTTGAGATCAATAGCCTCATTACTTCCCTTAAGCATTGCTCGCCAATTGGTTTTATCATTAATATATTCAGCTAAAGCTGTTTCAACTAACCCTGATTGCAAGCGAGTACTCACTTTAAAAATAGGTAATGCTTGTGTAGCCCCTTGGTCAATCCATCGCGTTGGTATTTGAGTATGACGAGTTATACCTACTTTTAACGCTGAGGTATTTGATAAATAAACATAGTGATCTACCATGCAATGTTGCTCACCCCATTTTGGTTCTCGACAAGTACCAAGGTGATGATGGCAAGTTTCAGGCTTCATAATACACATATCACACTGCGCCAGTTTAATCATACAAGGGTAACAAAACCCCTGAGAGTAACTTTTTTTAGTCGTTTTACCACAGTGTTTACAAGCAATTTTACCATGAAAATTTAATGTGAGTGTTTTGCCTATTACTGGATTCAAGGCAATACTTTGCTGCTCAGTAGTGTCCGAGTTTATCGTGGCTAAAGGTAATTGGTATTGTACTAAGTTATTAGTATCAAGTTGCGCCGTTAATTTTTCTACAGCGCCTATTTCACTTATTGGCATGTTTACTCTCTATAATTGACTTCAATATTAACAGTGTACTTTTTCGTGTTTTTTAACTACTTTCAGTTGGTTTTACTCGTTGTAATCTTTTTTCTTGATTCATTGGTTGGCGACGAGAAGTGAAGTTAGTCTAGTATCAAACCATAAATCAATAGTGGTCACTACACGTTAATACAATCACTAATGGTCTACTTTTCCGCGTAGGGCCTTGTTAGAACTAGCCTTCTTCTTTAAATCTAATCGCCTGAGCGTCGATCCTTTTGTCGGCTTAGTTGGTCTCCTAGATTTTTGAACGACCATTACAGATATGATTAACTGTTTAAGCCGCTTTAAGGCATCGTCTTTGTTCAGTGATTGAGTTCTAAATGATTGCCCTTTTATAATGATAATACCACCACTTGATATGCGACTATCTGATAGCTTTAGCAATCTATCTTTGTAAAGAGAAGGTAATGAAGATCGCTTAATATCGAAACGTAAATGTATCGCGGTTTCTACCTTGTTTACTCGTTGGCCTCCTTTTCCGGTGGCCCTTATTCCAGTAAGTTCAATTTCCCAATCGGCGAGAGTAACTGTATTTGATATTTTTAGCATGAATTTCCTTGAAAATAATATACCCAAGCCACTTCAAAATGCGAGCTTTTAAAAGCCTGATCTAGTCATGATCACAATACATCTTTTTATTAATGATTGTGTTACCTTAAAACCAGGTGCAACAGTGAGTATTTTCCACTCTGTCGTCCTCATAAACTATAGTAGGTATAACACTGAACGTAGCTACCAAATGAACAGTATTTGATATCTCTAGCACTTTTATTTATCATTATTTAAAATAACTAACATTTTCTCTTTATGACTCAAAACAACACTTGGACTGTTTATTTTCTTCGCTGTAATGACAATAGCCTGTATACAGGTATCACTACCGACATAAAACGACGCCTACACCAACACAATAAGACTAAGCTGGGAGCAAAGTATACGCGAGCCAGACGCCCAGTAAAACTTGTTTATCGTGAAACCACTCTAGATAAAAGCACCGCGAGTAAACGTGAGTATCAATTACGGACTCTGACTAAAAAGGAAAAAGAAAAATTAGTATCAGCTTACCCTGCTTCCTCTATCATTAATTAGAGGTCTGCTGAGTTCCTTTTACGTTCATTTTTTTCGATTTATGAACTAACTACTGTTAGAATGCCCTGTTTGTTGGCTTAGTACTAAATTAACAGTAAATCAGTACTAAATTTTATTTAAAAATGAAAGTTGTAACTATGTCACAAGAGAAAATGTTTATTGAACAATACTGCCCTATTAATGATGAGCAAATTAGCTTTACTCGTCAACAAGGGAGCGATTTTGCTAAAAAAGTGGCTGATGATTTTAATCCCCTGCACAATATTGAAGCCAAACGGTTTTGTGTACCTGGCGATTTGCTCTTTTCAGTAATCATCGCTAAATCAGGCCTACATAAAGAAATGAGTTTTAACTTTTCAGGCATGGTAAACGATAGCATAGCATTAACTTTTCCTAATGAAATCATTAATAATTTTGATATTGTAGACAGTAAAAACAAAACCTATTTAACCGTTGAGGCAAGTGGTGAAAAAACCCACTCTGCATCATTAATAAATGCCTTAACCAAAGCTTATGTAAATTTTTCTGGTCATACTTTTCCTGATATTTTAGTCAAATTAATGACAAAAAATAATATCATGATTAATCCTGCTCGCCCGATGGTGATGTATCAATGTATGAAGATAAGCTTAGAGCGCCTCGACATTACTACACTGACATTGAAGTTAGCGAAAACCAGTATAACTATCGAAGGAAAGCGCGGTGATGCTTGGCTTGAGTTTGATTTAATCAGTGAAGGTAAAATAGTTGGCCATGGTAAAAAACACATGCTATTAAGTGGTTTACGTGAATATTGCCAAGATAGTGTTGATGGCATGATAGTACAATATAAAAACTCAAAAACGGCTTATCGTGGCCATTGATCCACTACGTGCGCTTCTAAACTAATATTAATCTGCTTATCATTTAAAGCGCGTTTATTTATATTTCTGCTCAAAATTGATTCGCTGTGCTTGTTTTTATTCGCTGCAAGAGGCAAAAATAGCTAAGTTTTTAGGGCGATTGCACTGAGCGGGTTGCTGATAAAACTTAAGCCACGCTTTTTTTATTGCCTTGATATTTTGATTTAATAACAATAACATTATTGGTCTTAAACGGTGTACCCGCTACTATGTTTATGTGCGTATTCTGTTTATAAGTCTTACTATAATGACTACTTTTATTGTTACTTTTTTTCTTACCTTTACTCTTCATTTTCTGCTTTGGCTTTCCCTGTCCCCATTTCTCACATTGCCACCAGTTATCACGTGCTTTATCTTCTTTGGCTCGTAAACTAAGGCCACGTTGTGATGAATAACCATGCCGTTGAATTACTTGAATACCATGTAATTTGTCTAATAAGTGTTTGCAGTGTTGTTTGGCCTCACTTTCTGAAGCAAACAAGAGTAAAGAGCTAATAAAAATTATTAATTTAATAAGAGGCATTTATTCATCCTTGAGTGTTTCTATTTATTACTTTCTACAAACACTTTTCTATGGCCGTTTTCTATAAATACTAATAATAGACTAAAAGTATACTATGATTAACTTAATGACTCAGACATGGATGTTACTGATGAAATTACTCATGACAATTTTACTTATACTCCTTACATCAATAGCTCAAAGTGCATCCCTGCCAAAGCCAGCGATTCAACAAGCAACAACCTATAAAGTCATTACTGACATTAACCAATATTGGCTGTCTGAAAAACTTGATGGTATGCGTGGCTATTGGAATGGCACACATTTATTCACGCGCCAAGGCAACCTTATACATAGCCCTAAATGGTTCACCAAAAACTGGCCTGACAATGTAATGGATGGCGAATTATGGATTAAAAGAGATTATTTTCAACAAACGCTCTCTTGTATCAGAAAAAAACGTATTGATGAAGCTTGCTGGAAATTTGTTCGCTTTATGATATTTGACCTTCCTGAGCATGGCGGCACCTTTACCCAACGAATATCAGTCATGAAAAAATTGACGAAGAAAGAACAATCACCCTTTTTATCCATGATTAAACAATTTAAACTCACGACGGTTGAGCAACTACATCAAACCCTTGATAACGTAGTCAACAATAGCGGTGAAGGCTTAATGTTACACCATGGCAGTGCTTATTATCATGCTGGTAGAACCGCTAGTATAATGAAGCTAAAAAAGCACTATGATGCAGAAGCAGTAGTGATAGCGCACATTGAAGGCAAAGGTAAATATCGAGGTGCATTAGGCGCTCTTCAAGTAAAAACAATTGAGGGTATCATTTTCAAAATAGGCTCGGGGTTTACTGATCAAGAGCGTCATCAGCCACCAGCCATTGGCAGCTTAATTACCTTTAAATACAATGGTAAAACCCAAGCTGGTATACCACGGTTCGCCCGTTTTTTTCGAATTAGAGAAAAACACTAAATCGATAAACTAACGTCTGGCTGATAAGAAAAAATCAACACTTTTAAGCCTTTGCCCTTATGTACTTCTTTAAACACTTCCGGGTTAGCTAGCTGTTGTTCAAAAACACAATCGGGACATTCACGCACCACTTCTTCTTTTAAAAATTGCTCATCAAGATCAGGTGAATTTAAACATAACATCAACTTAGCACCCGTATTCATCCATTGAGGAATGCGACGAATGATTTTAGAGTAATCACGTTCAATATCAACACTACCCTTTTGAAAAGAGGGTGGATCACAAATTAGTAAATCATATTTTCCATATTTTTTAATACGACTATTAGATTTAAAAATATCGAGCCCTTCAAAAAGTATTTTCTTACCGTCTTTTTTTGCTAGTTTATTTAATTGATGATTTTCGCGTCCCTTACTTAAAGAGGCTTTACTTAAATCTATATTAACGACTTTACTCGCTCCACCGGCAGTAGCAACAACAGAAAATGCACAGGTATAAGAAAATAAGTTAAGAACATTTTTATTTTGAGCATGTTCTTTTATCCACGTTCTGCCGTTACTCATATCCAAAAATAAACCACTGTTTTGTGCCTTACCCAATTCAATATGATAAGACAAGTAATTTTCAGTCACTATCGTATGAACGATAGTATCACCTAGCAATACTTGAGTGGGAGAAAATTTTTCATAACGTCGCTGCACTTGCACACTACGGCACTCGCTAATTAAACCTTGTAATGCTTTTGCTTGTGTTAATAACCAAACTTCATCTACAGCTTGGTAAAGCGTAATTAATATAACAGGAGATAACCAATCAACATTTACATGAGATAAGTTTTCGTAGGCGTGGCCTCGCCCATGAAAAAGACGTTGACAATCAGTAAAATTAGTAGCAGAAATGTGTTCAATCATAAGGGCAGCATCAGTAATAAGTAGAAAGCGGGTCAATAATAACATTGACCCGCTTGTCGACTCAAAAAATTTTATTACTCGTTGTGTCTAGATTACAAACCAAACAAACTAATCTCAAAAAACTTATACGCAACGGTATTAACAAAAATAACTAACACAATAGCGGGTATGAAAGTACCTAACGAGAAGTTAATATATTTTTCAACCCAAGAGCCAATATAGCCATCGTTACCAATACTTAATTGCGCAGATAAATTCTTTTTCTTCCAACGGTAACTAACAAACACACAAAGTAAGAAGCCATTCAGTGGTAAAATAGTGTCGTAGAAAACATCATATACTACATCAAAAAATGATTTTGTGCCGCCTGCATACGAGGTGAATTCGGTAAAAAAGGTAATCATACCAAACGAGACGGTAGCAAATACCGTCAAAATTCCTGCTGTCATTAACAAAATTGATAACGCTTTTTTACGGCTATGCTTCTTCTCAGTAACTAAGTAAGAAACAGGCACTTCAAGAATAGAAACTAACGACGTTATAGCAGCAAAAAAGATCAAAATAAAGAAGAAAGCGGCTACTGCGCTAGCGCCAATATAACCAATAGAGACTTGTAGTGCTAAAAATATTTTAGGTAAAAAAGTAAAAATTAATGACACCGAACTATCGCTTAATTCATTTGGGTTAACATCAGGATTAAACGAAAAAACAGCAGGCAAAATCATTAAACCCGCAATAAAAGCAACACCCGTATCGGTAAGAGCCACTAATTTTGCCGAATTGGGAATATTGGTTTGATTATTAATATATGAGCCATAGGTGATTAAAATCCCCATACCCAAAGACAAAGAAAAAAAGGCTTGTGACAAAGCACCATTAATAACACTTGGCGTTATTTTACTAATATCAGGAATTAAGAAAAACTTCACACCCGCCATAGCGTTATCAAGGGTTAGCACAAAAATAACCATAATAATAAGCATAACAAATAATGTTGGCATTAATATTTTTGCGGCTTTCTCAATACCTTCTTTAACGCCTGCGGCTAAAATAAAATTTAGAATCGTAGCAACAACAGCCATAGCTATAAACAGATAAGGACTATTAATAAACTCGCTAAAACCATCGTTACTCGCTAAATAATCCAGATTACCCGTTAGGGTTAATGCGATATAACCAAAAAGCCATACGGTTATCACCATATAAAATACGGAAATCATAAAAGGGGTTAGCACACCTAAAAAACCAGCAGCTCCCCATAAACCATTATTCTGACTTAAATCTTTATAAGCACCAACGGGCTCTTTTGCTGTTTTTCTACCTACCGCCATTTCTGCAATCATCACGGGTAAGCAAATTAGAAATACAAATAATGCGTACATAAGTAAAAATGCACCACCACCATTTTTTGCCGCATTGACTGGAAAACCAACTAAATTGCCAATACCCACAGCAGAGCTTGCAGCTGCAAGAATAAAAGCAATACGTGAGCTAAAATGCTCTCTAGATGTGCTCATAAACGTCCTTCACTTTTATTTATTATAGTTTTTATAAATTATCGCTTAATGCTAGCAAGCTTTACTAGCATTGTCTTCTTTCAGCAAAGCATTAGCTAACACATAGTGTATAATATTTTTCCACTTTTTTTATGCCAGACGAAACTTACTTAGAAAATAACTTAGGATCCATAACCGTTAAAAGACCATTACATAAGCGACGACGGAGCAAAAACCAACTATTATTGGTCCTTTTAAGTGACTTGTTATACTTTTTATACCATAATATATTATATCTAGGTACTTATGAGGTTTTATATTATGGCTAAAAATACAAGCGTAACATTAGGCGATCACTTTGATCAGTTTATAAACCAACAACTTAACACTGGTCGTTATGGCTCAGCAAGTGAAATTGTTAGAGCTGGATTAAGAGCTTTAGAAGACCAAGAGGCTAAGCTATTAAATTTACGTAATATGCTAGTCCAAGGTGAACAAAGCGGTGTTGCCGAGTACAGCTATGAAAACCTATTAACTGAATTAGATAAAGATAACCATTAATGAGTAAATTTGTATTATCTTCGAAAGCAAAAACAGACTTAATTAAAATAGCTAAATATACTCAAATAACATGGGGACTTGCTCAACGAAATGATTACCTAAAAGTATTAGATAATATGTTTCATTTATTGTCAGGTGATCCCGAGTTAGGTATTAACTGTGATTACATCAGAGAATGCTATAGTAAATATCCACAAGCTAGTCATGTAATTTACTACAAAGAATATAAAAACAACCAGATATTTATAGTCAGAATATTGCATAAAAGTATGGATGTTAACTCCACACTATAAGAAAAATATAACACCCAGTTAAACGGCGTGGCTGCGGAAGGTTTGTTTGCGACAAAATGGCGAAGCCATTCGCAAACGAACCTGGAGTAGGCACGTCAGAGAGTTGGAGCCGCTTGCGGCGAAAACGCGGGTTAAACTGCATGTTAGTTGCCTGCAATAATTACATTGTTATTGACTATTTTACACAAATTTTTAATGCATGCAGGCTGTCCCTGCCTAAGGCACCTTGCAATAGGTAACGCACAATATGGTTGTCCCGAAATGGAATGTGCTTGAGCGACATTAACCAATTCTTGGTATGCAAGAATTTGGGAGTCAGCGACGGCAGTTTCACATGAGATGCCCATTGTTTTCGTACAATCATCATTTGTCTTGCAACCATGAAACTCGTGATACTTTGTATCTAATTGCTCTATAACAAATTTCAAAGATTTACAGGAATCTATAGATAGAGAATCCGGTACAGCTCTTTCGCTCGGCTCAATATCTAAATCGCTCTGATCAGGTAGAAGTGAAGCAATGTAGTGGTCAAGTAAAACTGGNNTTGTCCTTGTTTAATAGCTTGTTATGTTTAATCACATAATTCTTCGTATGCAGATTTTATCGAACTTTCATAATCTTCTATATAAAAATTACCGCAATCATCATCACGACAAATATCCTCGAACCCATAAGTAGTTAAATTTCCACAAACCTGATCTCCTTCAGTGAGATATACACCAGAATAATGCTCAGCAGCAACAAACCAACCACTATCAGTTTCAATAATGGTGTTTCCAGTTCCGCAAACATCTTCTTTGACCACTTCTCCAGATTCCTCTTCGCAATCTGATGCACTACTTTTATTTAAAGCAACTTCAAGATGCATAATTTTCTCACAACCATAATCAATCCACTCTTTAGATGACATCAATTTAGTTTGCCTAGCCATCATAGAAT
>DPHE01000090.1:18439-19060 GCA_003521815.1 Colwellia sp. | reverse complement strand
TTGATATTTTGATATTTTGATATTATCGGCATTTTGGCTTAAAGAAGCGGTATCAAAACAGCAATGGTTGGGCGTATTTATTTCGCTAAGTGGCGTATTAATCCTAATAACAAAAGGAAACTTATCAAGCTTACTTCAATTCACTATAACTCAAGGGGATATTTTGCTAAATTTTAGGCAAAAAAAACCGGTAGTAAAACTACCGGTGGATTAGCTATGGGGAAAAGCTACAATATTAAATTATTACAACAAGCGTTCACATAAGGGGAACAAAAGAATTATAGAGCATATACTCTAAGAAGGCAAGTACAAAGTATCATTAAGTTCTATGTTTTTTCTTAATCATTATAACTTCGCATCAGTGACGTGTTTTCTTTCAAAGTGAATGACATAGACAGTAAACATATGGCTATGTTTACTGTTCAGCCCGCCACCCCACATCAGGTGTCCAGTCTCTAATCCACGCGGCAATATCACTGGCTGGCATCGGCCGGGCAATGCCATACCCTTGTGCTAATTCACAGCCCAGTTGCAACAATGCCGTGCCATGTTCAATTGTTTCAACCCCTTCAGCAATCACCTCTCGTTTAAATGAGTGAGCTAAGGCTATTACACCTTCAA
>DPHE01000090.1:17018-18227 GCA_003521815.1 Colwellia sp. | reverse complement strand
ATTACCGTGGCGGGTAATTGTCTCAGGTACGTCAGAGAGGAATAACCGGTGCCAAAGTCATCTAGGGCAAAGTTTACGCCTAGTGCCATACAAGCATTCATGATGGTTGATACATGCTGCACATCATGAATAGCCGATGTTTCCAGCACTTCTAGCGATAAATAGCGCGGCTCCACATCAGGGTGGCCTGCTAATAATGTGCTTAGCCTCTGTACAAAGTCAGGCTGCTGCAATTGTACTGCACCAATGTTGACGCTAGTGCTTAACGGGAGATTAAGCCCCATGGCTTGCCATTGGCTAATTTGGGCCAGCGCACTGTCAATAACCCATTCACCTATTTCGATACTCATGGGGTGATTTTCAATGACAGGTAAAAAATTGTCTGGAGTCAACAACCCTTTTTCTGGGTGTTGCCAGCGAATAAGCGCCTCAAACCCTACCACACGACCTGTTCGCATATTAACCTTGGGCTGATAATAGAGTACAAATTGCTGATTAGCTAATGCGCTGCGAATTGCCGCTAGGCTGGCCTGTTTTACTTTAACCGCCTCATCTTGAGTTTTATCAAATAAATGATAACGGCTCTTACCCAATTGTTTAGCCACATACATGGCTTGGTCTGCATGGCGTATAAGTTTGTCAGCATCGACATTATCTTGGGGGTAAAGGGTGACACCAATACTGGCGGAGACATTAAATACCACATCCTCAACGGTGATAGGCTCAGACGCTGCGAGTAATAACCGCTCTAATACCGGCTTACAATCGTCAACGTTAACTAAATCAGCTAGTACAACAATAAATTCATCACCGCCAAAGCGGGCTAAGCTGTCCCCTTCACGTAATGCCTCTTTCATGCGGATTGATATCGCAATAAGCAGCTCATCACCCACACTATGCCCATAGGTATCGTTAACCGCTTTAAAGCCATCTAAATCTAAAAAGGCCACCGCGAGTGACTGCTTATGACGGTTGCACTGTAACATGGCGTGAGACAATCGGTCAGACAGTAAGACACGATTGGGTAAATGAGTGAGTGTGTCGTAATGCGCTATGTGCTCTAGTTGACTTTGATGTTCTTTTATCCGGGTGATGTCACTGCCTAAGGCGATATAATGGGTAGTGATGCCCTGTTCATCACACACGGCACTCATAGTTCTTATTTCAGCATACACGTCGCCATTTTTACGCCTGTTCCATATCTCGCCA
>DPHE01000090.1:8494-16807 GCA_003521815.1 Colwellia sp. | reverse complement strand
ATCGTAGAACTCAGGTGGATGCCGTCCAGATTCTAGCATCCGTAGACTGTTGCCAATCGCCTCTTCATGACTATAACCCGTTAAACCAGTGAATGCCTTGTTAACATCAATAATGGTACCGGTAACATCAGTGATAATGATGCTTTCACAAGCATGATTAAATACCCCCGCAGCTAGACTTAGTGCATTTTCAGCTTTTTTTCTCTCGGTGATATCAATCACCCCGGCAAAACAATTTACCCCTGTGATGTTGATATTCGCCTCGATATTTAGCCAAAGTGGATTATTATTAACTTGCACTAAAATCTCGCAGGAATGTATGCCACCGCCACCAGAAGCTTTTACCAGAAAGCGTTTAAATATATCTCTATATTGAGCTGTTACAAAATGTGAAAACTGTTTTCCTACCAAATCAGCTCGCTTCATACCCAATAGGGTCGCCCCTCGGAAATTGGTCTGATTGATTATGCCATTCAGATCGAAAGAAAAGTAGGCCATCGGTGCAAATTCAAATAACTCGGTGTAGCGCTGAGAAGCGTTTCTTTGTGCTATTCGTGCTTGTTGGAGTTCCTCGTTCTGTGTCTCCAGTTCAATTTGATGAACTTGCAGTTCGTGTAGCATCCTTTTCGTATTCTCATCACTAGGAATGACTTTGTGGTCTCCTGCCTCTGATTTTAGTTGCGCTTCGGCCTTCTTGCGAAGCTCTGTTGATATTGGTTTAGGCATTTTTCCCTCCATGGCTATGTGGTTGGCCTTACTAAACGTAATTCGGCCTCTAGATTTTTGGCTTTGCTAATGTCAATAAAGGTAATGACCACACCATCAATTACATTCTCCTGCGTCCGGCATGGCATGATGCGGACTTTAAACCAGCGTTCTTCGCTCGCCGTTATATCTTTTTCTATGAATACCAGACTCTTTAACACCTTCTTCACATCATCCTCTAGTTCAACATAGTCTAGATTCGTCGCAATGTCAGACAGTGGTCGACCGACATCACTTGAGATTAATTTGAATATATGGGATATGTGGGCGGTAAAACGTCGCACATTCAGCTGGTTATCCAAAAATACCGTGGCGATTTCGGTACTATCGAGTAGATGTTTCATGTCGTTATTGATCCACGACAAATCATCGACTTTAGATTGTAGTTCCGCGTTGACGGTTTGCAACTCTTCATTCATCGACTGCATTTCTTCTTTAGACGTGGTCAGTTCTTCGTTGGTCGATTGCATTTCTTCATTAATGGACTTCAGCTCTTCGTGCGAGGATTGCATTTTCTCGCGAAGCAATTGGACTTCTTCTTGGGCCTGTTGCAGTTCAATCAGCGCTTGTTGCTCAGAAGCCCCGCGCTTTTTTCGTGGAGCCTTGGCGGGTGTTACAACGTCAGTAAACACCACCATGAGTAACCCATATAAAACTTTGGGTTCCATAATCGCTTCTACTGTCAGATTAATGGTGACTTGATCTAGCGTCAGATTGGTCATAATAACGGGCGCGACTTGCGCCTGTGCTTTATTCATCGCGACGAAAAGCGGATGTTGCAGTTCTTTATGCGCCATCACGTGAATATTCCAGTTGGCTTTGCCCGCCGCTGGCTCTAAATATTTTCCAGTGCGACCATTGATGTAGAGTATGTCGCCATCAGCATTAATCAATACCGCGGCTGGCGCGTAGTTCTGTAGCAAAATTTTATCGGCCTGTGTTTGCAGGTTGGTAATATTTTTATTCATCTCTGATAAGTGCCTTGGTTGATTGTCTAGCAATGACCCGGTGGGAAAGTCTACATCTATTAAAGATAAAGGTTTGTCCATACGAGTATATATTGGGGTATTGTCATTGACCTGTCTGAAAAATGAGGTGAAATTCCCAACCGTTTCCGCACTACCTAGCAGCACAATACCGTGAGCAGTGAGTGCATAATGAAACAATGGCAGTAGCTTATTCTGTAGTGCCGGTTCGAAGTAAATAAGCAAGTTGCGACAAGTGATAATATCTAACTTGGTGAACGGTGGGTGTAGAATGATGTTATGTGGTGCAAAGATGATCATGTCACGTATCTGCTGCTTAATGCGATAACCACTGCCCTCTTTCATGAAGTAACGCGTCAATTGCTGTGCAGAGATATCATCCTCAATATGCGCTGAATAATAGCCTTTACGTGCAATATTGACAGCATCCTCATCAAGATCGGTAGCAAATATTTGTAGTTTGAAACGCCCTTTTGGCTTAATGTCATCCAATACATCCAGTACTGTCATGGCCAGTGAGTAGGCCTCTTCTCCAGTAGAGCAAGCGGTCACCCATGCTCGCAGTGTTTTACCTTGTGGGTAATTGGCCAATAGTGTGGGTAGTGAAATTGATTTGAGCTGTGCCCACACGTCTTTATCACGAAAGAAATGGGTTACCCCGATTAAGAACTCTTTGAACAGTATGTCTTGTTCTTGTGGGTTCTCACGAAGATAATTCACATAAAATGCGATGTCTTTCAGTTTATGCAGCCCCATACGCCGTTCAATACGACGATATATAGTATTTTTCTTGTAGAGTGAGAAGTCGTTTCCAGTCCGTTCACGCAGCATGATGATAATCTGTGCCAGTGCGCTTTTTGACTTGAGTTCTACTCTCAGTTCATTAGGCTTACTGACAACTTGTGGACTATGTTTGAGAAACGCCATAATCTGTTCTGGTAGTTCTTGTGCCGGGGCTACGATATCGGCCAGTCCCGCATTAATAGCGCTACAAGGCATTGAGTCAAATTTGGCAGACTCAGGTAACTGCACCAAAGAACGTCCCGCATTTTCTTTAATAGCGCGTAAACCTAATGTGCCATCAGAGCCCATGCCAGATAGAATAACACCTACAGAACGTTCCTGCTGATCATTGGCCAGCGATCGAAAGAAGAAATTAATCGGTAACCATAAGCCGCGACTAGATACCGGTTCAAGCAGAAATAATACCCCATTAAGGATGGATAAATCTTTGTTAGGTGGGATCACATACACACAGTTCGGCTTTACTTTAATGTGGTTTTGAGCTTGTGTCACCTTCATCGATGTAGTGCGTTGCAGCAATTCATGCATGATATCTTTGTGAGTGAGGTCAAGGTGTTGGATAACAACAAAGGCAATGTTGGAGGCTGTAGGCACATGAGAAAAGAAATCTTCCAATGCTTCCAAGCCACCTGCAGAAGCGCCGATGCCGACAATGACAGGTGTGTTTACAACCGCCGCTTTAGTGGCGTTTTTAGCCAACTTGGTCGCCTTAATAAACTTAGTCAATTGCCTTTCCTTCTCTATGGGATTAATTGACGTAACGAATCACCCGCCATCCTTTAACGCCTAGTACCAACATACTAGACTTCATATTCTCTAAATGCACTCATTAATTGAATCGAAGTTACGTCAAACATTCACGGACAGATTATTATAAAGGGCACTTTTCCAGAAGTGGTGATCAAATTAAGGAATGAAGTAACCTGGGTGAAGTCTGTAAGTTAAATACGCTAGCCGTTGCTGAACGTGATATATCAGTATTAGAGTTGTATTTAAACGTTTGCATGGTTATTCTATCTTTTATCGTTGGAGTAGCGGCAATACAAAAGGAAGGTAGCATGGAAGGATTTGATCTTAGAATATTAGTGTTGATTCTGTTAACGCTAAACATGTTGGGGTTTTTGATCTACCTGTATGCACGTTTTTCCACCTTACGCATGGCGGGTATGGAACTTTGGGCTGGAGGACATCTTGCCTTGGTAGTATGTTTTTTTGGCGTATTACTTAATATTGAGTCGCCTAACCCTCCTCTGTTGTTCCTGATAGTTATCTTTCTTCTCACGACTCATACACTGTGGTTGAGTGCATCAAGATCTTTCTTCCACAAAGAACGATTAGACCCGTTGTTAGTTTTTTTACCCGCCTTTATGGTTGTCGCTTTTGCTGTGTGTGCCGTAACACCCCTCGCCTTAAACTGGATTGAAGAAGATACGCTATTTCGCACAGGTTATATTCTGTTGTTTATAACCTGTGCGTTTTATCAGCTGGCCATTGCCAAAGAATTTATCTGTTACCGTTCTCCACGGCTATTTACGTCAGTTTTTGTTGGTTGCACCTTTGCTGTAGTAGCAGTTATTTCCATCCTTTCTGCGATTATCGTGCCTGAAAGCCTCTCATCACTCAGGGTCAGTTCAACAACGTACCCTATCGCAACCTTAACTCTAGTGTCTTTCATTCAAATTATTTTCATGCTTGGCTTGATGCTTATTTCCGCTGAGCGTTTACAATGTAGGTTAAATGGCTTGGCTCAAAATGATCCCCTTACTGGGCTACTTAACCGCTCAGGATTTATGTCGCAGTCAGAGATAGCAATAAAGTCTAGAAGAAAAAATGACAAAATCTGCGCAATTATGGCATTCGATTTAAATCATTTTAAGTTGATCAATGAAACTTATGGTCATTCTACAGGCGACGATTTTTTAATCGCCTTTACTCATTGTCTGACAGAAAACACTCGCGCCACCGATATCCTCGCTCGATTTGGTGGCGAAGATTTTATCGTGTTATGTGTCGATGTTGACCACACAAGTGCAAAAAACACGGCCAAGCGTATTAGTAACTCTATGGCTGCACTCACGGTACAATCAAGTACCGGAGAAAACCTATCTATTACGGTCAGTGTTGGTATGGCAATGATCGATGACGACCGCCCAGATTTGAATCTCTATCTAGAGACCGCCAACAAAGCCTTATACGATGCTAAAGCGAGTGGACGAAACAAAATAGTGATGGCTGAGCATTCGTCACACTTTAGTGTCTTAATATAGCCAAATATAGCCACTAGTCCACCACTACCCTATAAAGCTTCTCAATAACAGCGTAGGATCAACCTACTTCAGATAAAAATAGGTTTGCACTCAGGTGCATTAAGATAAAACCATTATGCAGTTAACAGCAAAAAAATCACTTAATCACGCGTTACTGATTTCTATTTCTACCCCCCAATTTAAAGGTGACGAGGCAACAGAATCGCTTGCCGAACTGGCGCGTTTAGTGACTACGTTAGGATTTAAAGTGGTCGGCACGCAGTCGCAAAAGCACAGTTCAACTAAAAAAGTTAATGTACTAGGTTTAGGTAAACTGGCAGAAATAGCACAACTCACCGGTAATAAAGGAGTAATTGAGGACTTAGGAGAAGGTGAATTCTTGCTTGATGAAACACCATTGTCTGAAATTCCTTCAGATAATCTTCCCTTTTCCTGTGCTGATGTGGTGGTATTTGATTGCGATTTAACGCCTTCTCAACTGCGTAATGTTGAAAATCAATTGGGCGTAGAGGTGTTTGATCGTACGGGTATTATTATTGAAATATTTAGTCGCCATGCACGTACCCGAACAGCGAAATTACAAGTTGAAATTGCTCGTCTGAATTATGTAGCGCCCCGACTTCGTGAGTCATCATGTGGTGATAAAGAACGTCAAATGGGTAAAGGTGCGGGCGAAACTACGCTAGAGCTAAATCGCCGTGCAGTCCGCGACCAATTAGCAGAGCTAAAGCGTGAGTTAATGAGTGTTCAAGATGTCATGATGGACAGACGCACACAACGTTCAGAGTTGTTTTCTGTTGCGTTAATTGGTTATACCAATGCAGGTAAGTCGTCAATGATGCGAGCCATTACCGGTAGTGATGTCGAAGGTGAAAACAAACTGTTCGCGACGCTTGATACCACCGTACGTGCCTTGTATCCCATTACTCAACCACGAATTCTAGTGTCAGATACTGTCGGCTTTATTAAAAAACTACCGCACGATTTAGTCGCTTCCTTTCATTCAACCTTGGCAGAAGCACATGATGCCTCATTGTTATTATATGTAGTTGATGCCTCAGATCCTTCTTTTCGTTCGCAACTTGATGTTGTACACCAAGTTCTGGAAGAAGTGGGCGTTGAAGACAGTGAAAAGTTACTTGTACTCAATAAATCAGACCAACTAACTACTGAGCAACAACAGCAACTGACGGCAGAGTTTCCCGATGCCATGATGACATCCACTCGTAATCCGGCTGATATCAGTAAATTGCATCAATATATCGTTGGCGTTGCCCAAAACGAAATGATTGAAGAAGAGGTTATCATTCCCTATACAGCTAAAGGCGTCATTGGTTAAATTCGATCAAGTATGAGTGTCACTAAAGAAGAGTATGAATATACTCATATTAAGCTGACGGTAAGGTCAAACGCGATTGATTTAGAGAGATTAAAAAAACGGATGATGAACTTATAAAGGGGTATCTGTGATCTGACGAGATGAATCTAAGTAAAGAATTGCGTCGGCCGATTGTGAAATGGTATTACAGCTTTGCACGCTGAGGCGTTGAAAATATTGAGTGAAATCATAATTTTCACTACACATAAAGACTAATTATAATTATGTTATCAACTCTTATGCCATTTATGTGAAAGTTTTAATTTGGTTTGTAATCTATTGTAAAGTAAGTAATATATATGGCTTTTAATAAACCTGTATATAATTTGGATTTATTATAAATCTATTTTAAATTCACCAATCAAGCCATTTGCACCGCATTGGTGCACCTGAAGTTGAAATTATTTTGACATCACTGTTACCACCTATTTTGTGGGACAATAAATTTTTTACAAGCGGCAATAGGGTGAATAACGGCTTTGGTGATTTTACCCTGTTGATCCTTAACTAGAGGTGGATTGATATAGCCAGTAAACTTACCTGATTTCCATTGAGCTATTAAGACGTCTTCTGTAGTTAAATTGGCAATTAATCCTGTCGATTTCTGAGATTTTATCTTCTTTTTATTACCCGCATTGTTGTTAGCTTTACCGGTAGGTAAATCAATGGCAAAGCTTTTCTCGCGACTTGCGGCAACAATACAAATTCTATTTTCAACAGCACGAGCTAATAAGCTATATTCAACCTCGCACGGCTCTTGAATGTCAAAAGGCACTAGTAACACGTGAATGCCATTTACAGCCGCTATGTTAACTATTTCAGGTATATTAGCGTCATCAGCTGTTAGCATCGCAACGTTAATATTACCTTGCTCTAAAGGCAATTCTATAATATTTACAGCATCCCCTAGTGCCGTCCACTGATACCGTTGGCAAAAATGCAATTGCTGTTGTATTGCGAATAAGCCATGTTCACTTATTAACACCGCTTGATGCATTCCTTCAATAACTAAGCTGGTACACACATATTGAAAAGGTCTCAACACTGCACTGACTTGATTAATTAGCTGCTTGCTTAAACAGACTACCGTGACCATTTTTTCTGCGTTATTGAGGATGCTTTTATCGTCGATAAAGAATAGCTCAGGTAATTGAATAATATCACTGAGGTTGTTTTCAATGTAATAACAAACATCTTCAATGGCAACCTCGTTAGACTTGTATGTTGCAAATATCGCGACATTAGCCGTCACGGGCACTTTATTACCCTGCATTTTTTCCTGAATATCAGCGCCTTCGTGCTGAGATACTTGATTCATAGGCAATGGTTGATTAATCGATACGGCTAGATCTTGATAAAGTTCAGGGCGACGCTGCTTAATCATGTCAGTGCCATCAGGACGGAGTTTGTTGTTTTGCCCTATTCCAACCTCAGCCAAGTCTATATCAGCAAAAATAAAACCTTCTTTATTGTTAGCGATTTTGGCTAGTACCTTGCCACTTGGAGATATTATTTGGCTTTGACCTGCGCCAACAAGATATTTTTGAGCAATATTATCTTGTGGTGCTTGTTGTGATTTTACTTGTGGTATTAGCGAACCAATTTTATTTGCGGTTGCTACAAATATTTTATTTTCACACGCTCGGGCTGGCTCATGTAAATCACTGTGATCTAATGCGAAGGTATTCATAGAATTACACAGTAATTGCATCCCACTTAATGCTAAAGCGCGAGAGGCATCAAAGGTCATACACTCACTACCACTTAATAGTCCTACGTTTCCAAAGGGCGTAGCTACTACCTCAGAAATTTTATTCGCACTAATAAAAAAATCACTTTCATGTTCCGTTAATATTTGCTTATCCGCTTGGTGGATGAGGTCGCCACCTGGGGAGAATAAACAGGAGGTCACACTGATATTTGATTTAATAGTGCCATCTTGCTTATTGTTCGACAGGTCGCGTGAAAGGTCTCGCCGTAACGTCACATTTATCACAATATAACAGTCATGCTTTTTCGCTTGTTCTGCTATGGATTGTAAAAAAGTACCACTAGTGGATAAAGCTTCATCCCATGCCTGGTTATGATCGATGTACGAAGGCCAAGTATTACA
>DPHE01000090.1:0-8329 GCA_003521815.1 Colwellia sp. | reverse complement strand
GTATTACAGAACTCGGGAAGAACGATTAGCGAGGGCTTGCACACTGCCGCCTCATTTATCATACGAATGCAGATTGCTAAGTTTTCTTGAACATTTAAGGAGGTGGCAAACTGAGAAACGGCTACTCGCATTATTTGATTTTTCCAGGTAACTAATGATTGTTACAATTTTATGAGGACTGAACATTGACTACAACCACTTTATTCACAACACTGATTTATTATCATCTAAAAAGGTAAAGCAATGAAAGTATCTATAACAATATTATTGGCGCTTACGTTCAGCACTTGTTGTTACGCATACGATAGCCAACTTATGCAAACCAATGGCCTTGATAAAAACATTTCAACGTCATTACTTACTGATGAAATATCCATACCTTGGGCCATGGTACAACAGCCTAGCGAAGAAATCCTGATCAGCGAGCACAAGGGAGAATTGCGGGTGATCAAAAAGGGTCGTTTGCTCTCTAAACATATCAATTTTCTCATTAACTGATCAAAAGTTGCTATATAAAGCCCAACACAATTCCAAGAAGGGACGACACTACGGTAGTCGTATTGTATTTGACGATCAGGTTATTAGCCAAGAGGAAGTGTTTGAAGATATTGGTCGTGCACGAAGTTTACTACAAATATTCAATCAATATACCGAGAAAAACAATCATACCGACCCAGTGATTATGCAAAAATGCTTGAAAACATCTATCTCGCTCTCTGCTACTAATCAATAGTTGTTGATAGCTAAATAAGCCGGCACAGATCACTAAAGTTAACTGATACGGCCAACCAAAAGCTAACAGTTCACCCACCGTAAATAACAAACCCAACACGGTTAGCTGTAGAAAGCCGATGATTCTCTTATCATGCTCGCCAAATAAAATAGCAGTGGATTTCACGCCAATTTTTAAATCATCTTCTCTATCAACCATAGCGTACATTGTATCGTAAGCAACGGTCCACAATAAATTTGCCGTAAATAACAACCAAGCGACGAGTGGAATTTCGCCCCTTATTTCAGCAAAAGCCATCACCATGCCCCAACTAAAAGCTGCTCCTAATACGACTTGGGGGAACTGGGTATAGCGTTTCATAAACGGATAAGATGCCGCTAACACTAAAGCAACAACTGATAAATAAATAGTTGGCCAACTCAAGGTCATCACCAACCCTAAAGCACAACCAATTAACACGCCAAACAAATTAAATGCTTGCTCTTTAGTGATTAAGCCAGAAATTAACGGTCTGTTTTTAGTCCGTTCGACCTGGCCATCTACTGCTATATCGGCTATATCATTGATTACGCAGCCGGCACTGCGCATAATAAAAACACCTAGGCTAAAGACTATCAGTAAATGAAGATTAGGCCAGCCATCACTAGCAATCCATAACGCCCAATACGTTGGCCACAGCAATAAATAAGTGCCTATAGGCTTATCCATACGCGTGATTAATTTAATGGCTAACCATTTTTGTTGCAGCTTATTAAACATGATCAACTCTTGGATTAGTGACTGAATTTTCGATTTTTTTATATGAAAATGCACCAGGCAGAAAAACCTCAGAAACCATTAAGGGTTTATTTTCTAGCACAAAAATAGAGCGTCGCCCCCATAGTGTATGCGTCATAGTTAACTGTAAGTGACGCGCTAATTTCCCCACTGAACTTGTTAAATCAAACGTAGCCACTTCAATAGTTTTTCGTTCAAGCGATGGATTATTAAATAATACTTGCCCAAGTGATTGCGTACCCAAATTAGCTAATGCTTTTTCCCTACCCGTTAGGCTAGACAGGGGTAATAAGCTTCGAGCGAAGACTTGTGGTTTATCATCACAATAAAGTAATACTTCACGTACAAGCACCTTCTCTCCAGCAGGTATACCAACTACCGCTTCATGTGCTTGACAGGGCTCAATTTTTTGACCTAATAATTCAACTCTAAATTGATGGCAATGCGTTTTTAATCGCGCTGTCAGTGAATCCGGATCAAGTAACCAAGACATTAAATGCTCAGGCAGAGCACATGAATCTGAGGGTTGCCAATGGCTTGGTAGGGTAACGGGAAAAAGTCGCTGCAAGTTCATAACGTACTGTCAAATATTAATAGGGCAAAAAATCAGGGTATAATACCAATTAAACTAAGGGATTAATTTTTTAACTGGTCTAAACATCCAATAACATCGGTGTTTTTAATCCCAATAGCCCGCCTTTGACTAAAAAATCATTCTTCACCCACGGGTAAGATAATGAAGCAAAGTCAACACAGGCGAGTTAGGAGTTACGAGAAAACTTAACGCTAAACACAGCCAATAAACATCCCGAAATCAAGCCGAGTAAATGTGCAGTATTTGCTATATTTATCGGTAATATATCAACAAACCCCAACAATAACCAAAATAATAAAAAACCAATAATAGGCTTAGACAAAGATAAACCTTTTTCTGGCGCTAAATAGCCATACCACCAAACAAAACCTACCAACGCATATACCACACCGGATAAACCACCAAAGTTTGCCCCTGAAACAAAGAACTGTCCTAAATTTGAAACAATAGCTGAAATTAACAATAAGTTAATCAGTGTTCCCTTGCCTAACACTTCTTCAATGCTGCCCCCTAATTGCCACCACCACATGGTATTAAAAACAATATGTAACCAAGAGAAATGAAAAAAAACAGGGCCTAATAAACGCCAAGGCTCCGCAAGGAAAGCATCAATGGATAAAGAAGGATAGAACTGCAATTGACTAAATATTGACTGCGCCCAGCCAATATTACTACCGATAAATATCAGCCAAGATAAGGTAAAAACGAGCAGAGTTACGATACCCGCATGCGCAAGAAAATTTTCTTTAAAATTTGCTATGAATGTTGCGTCACTACTATTGATAGTAACCGCTTCACCATACTGCCAAGCCGCTTGTTGATATTTTTTCTCAAAAGGCGTTTTGATAAAAATATCAAATTCAGCTTGAGCCTGAGCAATTTTGTCCTGCTGACAATAAACCCTATGGGTGTGTTTTGTTTCACTAACCACTTTAGCAACAATGCCCAAGGTTACTAAATAATTAGCAAAAAGTAACGCTAGATTATGCTGTTTAAGCACGACTAATGACTGTAAATCATCATGGTCAGTCATTATCGAGAAATATGATCGGGATATTGCAATTGCCATTGAGTAAAGCCACCATCAAGCGAATAAACGGTGGTAAAGTCTTGGCTAATTAAAAACTGTGCGGCTTGCTGGCTAGAATGCCCATGGTAACAACAGACGACTACCGGAGCATCTGGATCGGCTTCACGTAGAAAATCAGCCAAACTTTCATTAGTTAAATGCTGTGCATCCGTAATACGACCACTAGCAAATGCACCCGCATCACGAATATCTACTACCACATGTGTTTTATCGTTCAGCACTTGCGCTAACTCTTCAACTTGCATGTGAATAAAACTCTCTTCATTAGATGTGCTATTGTTAGACATCGTTAGTCTACTCCCCATTTAAAATTACTTTGCCTGATTGCCCTAAACGCATGACATCAAAACCTTGTTGAAAATCATCAATAGTATATTGATGGATGATAATTGGCGATAAGTCTACACCCGATTAAATAAGGCTAGCCATTTCTTTGCCAATACTGCCTAGCATAGTGATTTTACCATCATTATTCATATTGTCTAACATACTCGTCAATACTATCAGCACACCTAACCGATAGACACCAACAGTAGACGAAATGTTTACATACGCCCACTTCGACAATGGCCACAGATAATATTTGGGTAATTGATCACCTAATAAAAATCCTTTGACTTCTTTACCCGTTTTGATGAGGGTCGCAATGCTTTGGTCAAATAGTACTTTAGTTTTTAACGCTTAACCGTGATAAAAATATTTTATCTTTTGTTGGCTAAGCATATTCATGAGTATTAATAGGTATTTAATCAAATTTAGGTATAATCTATCATAAACTTATTATAGAACGACTTATGTTTGCGCTATTCATTTATCGAATAATATTATTATTATTTTTACCCATTATATTATTGGCATTATTATTTCGTTCAATCAGTAATCCCCAATATCGCCAACGCCTAAGTGAGCGTTTGGGCTTTATACCCAAGTCATATCAAAAAAATGGCATTATGATACATGCCGCTAGTGTAGGTGAAGTCATTGCACTCACCCCTCTTATTGAACAGTTGTTGCACACTGACCCTGAGCTACCCATTACATTAACGACCTTTACACCTACGGGGTCCGCACAAGTACAAAAACACTTTTCATCGCGCGTTCAGCATTGTTTTTTGCCGTTAGATCTTTTCCCATGCACACAGTTATTCTTAAGTAGGTTACAGCCTAAGCTAATGATTTTTATGGAAACCGAGCTATGGCCAAACCTCATTAATCAATGTGCTAACAAACAAATCAAGCTGTTGTTAATTAACGGCAGATTGTCAGCTAAATCGATGAAAAGCTATAAAAAAATAACCCCTTTGATGACACCCACACTCAATCATTTTGATACAATATTATGCCAAAGCCAAGATAATCTAACCAATTTTCTTCAACTAGGCGCACACAATGATCGCTGCTGTGTGTCTGGTAATCTTAAGTTTGATATCAGTATCAATGCAAATATCTTAGATAAACAAGCTCAGTTAACCACGTTATTACCTGAAAACAGACCACTTTGGTTAGTCGCAAGCACTCATCAAGGTGATGAAGAGATTGCTTTAGCCGCATTCAAACACATTAAAACCCTCTTTCCGACACTACTGTTAGTACTCGTGCCTAGACACCCAGAGCGTTTTAATTTAGTAGAAAAGCTTTGTCATCGTTACGGTTTTACGGTAGTTAAACGGAGTGAAAACATTGCTGTACAGGCACAAGATATCTGGTTACTTGATACGTTAGGTGAATTAATGGCCGCTTATTCCTTAGCCAATATAGTCACCATGGGTGGTAGCTTTAGTCATATTGGAGGCCACAACCCGTTAGAACCTGCCTTATTTAAAAAGCCTATTGTGGTTGGTAGTGATATGAGCAATTTTACTGATGTTTTAACACAATTAACGCAACATCACGGCATAGTACAATTACCCGTAAATGAGACCAGTACAGGGCAATCATCTCAACTGGCCCAAATGATTATTAATTTACTACAAGATACAGCCAAAGCCACATTGTTAGGCAAGCAAGCCCATCAAGTTGTAATGAATAACCAAGGCGCTAGTGAACGTACATTGTCGAAAATACAGGAGCTAATATCATGAATAACAACTCACCGATAAAAACCTGTCAACAAGGTAAAAGCTACTGCCTTTACAATAGCCATGAAATTAATCCGTTTACACCCGGCATGCTCGATGTAAGTTATTGGCAAAACAAAAAATCGATTACTGGCTCGGCGCAAGGCCGCGGCACCACTTGGTTTGTTAAACATACTAACAAATCAAGTAAACAAACAAAACACTGGGTATTACGCCATTATTATCGTGGCGGCCTAATAGGTAAAATAATCAATGACAGTTATTGGTTTACGTCACAGAAAAATACCCGAGCAGCCCGTGAATTTTCTTTGCTAGATTACATGCAGACATTAGCACTACCTGCACCAAAGCCCGTTGCTTGTCGGGTTATTCACCACGGTTTATTTTACCGCGCGGATTTATTGAGTAGCCGTATTGAACAGGCCCAAGATTTAGTGGCACGCTTATCAAAAAAACCCTTGTCAGCTGCTTTGTGGAAAAAAATAGGGGCAACGATTAAGCGCTTTCATGATAATAATATTTATCACCATGATTTAAACGCTCATAATATTTTAATCGATAAAAGTGATCATGTTTTTTTAATCGATTTTGATCAAGGAGAGGTCAGAAATAATAACCAAGCAAGTTGGCAACAAGCCAATATGGCAAGATTACAACGTTCTTTTTTAAAGGAGAGGAATAAACTGCCGACTTTTCATTGGCAACCGGATAATTGGCAGCTACTGCTTGAAGGCTATCTTAGCCCTTAATAAAGACGACTCAATAGCATTAAGTGGTGAACCCTAAGGCTTTATACCGTCTCTAATGCATCCTGATAACGTTGTTGATACATATCTCGTGCTTTAAGTAGTTCTGGCAAAGCGGCAGCTGTCGTGTAGGGACGTAAAATAACTAATATTTTCAATACTCCTTGATAGAATACTGAGTCATTAATTTCATTGACAATATTTTGTGTTTGATAAAAACTCAGCCAAAACGTATTAATAAGACGAAGAATACTCACCATCTCTACCAACTCTTCATCCTCAAACTCTATAATATTTTCAGCACGAAGCGATAGGAGCAACTGGCTAACTCGCTCAGCGATAGCGTGTTGCACTTTGACATATTTCTCACGCAGAACAGGGCTTTTTTCAAGTAATACAGGTAAGTTTCGATAAAAGAAACGAAATTTCATCGTCATTTGAAATACAGCATCCATGTATAAAATAATGGTATCAAGCGGCTTAATTTTACTGCTTACTTGGGGGAAGGTCTCAAGCAGTAAATTGCCCGCATATTCTTCGTATATAGACAAAATAATATCTTCTTTATTACGAAAATGATAATACAAATTACCCGGACTTATACTTAAATGTGCGGCGATATGATTTGTGGTTACATTTCGCTCTCCTTGTTCATTAAACAAGGTAATACTCGCCTGAATTATTTTGTCACGGGTCTTCATATTTTTACTTCTTTTTCAGTTGAGGGTTACACCCAAGTAAACTCGATATAAGAATTCACTTGGATGTAATCTAAAAATCAATCAGATATAAGCGATATATTATACTACTAAAGTTCATCCCATTTAAGTGTTTTGAGTAAATACTTTAATATTTAATGATTATTTTTAAATGTCTCTCTTGTTAAAAACTTACATAAGCTATTACAATAGCAACAATAATCACAATAGCCACTAAGGTTACGCATAACTTATGAGCATAAGAGCAATTTATCCCGGCACCTTTGATCCTGTCACTAACGGACACTCTGACTTAATAATTCGAGCGAGTCGCTTATTTGGCGAAGTTATTATTGGTGTTGCTTCTAGCCCAAGTAAAAAGCCTCGCTTTTCTCTTGAACAAAGAGTTGTAATGATTGAAGAAATCACTAAAGGCTTAGACAATGTCACTGTGGTTGGTTTTAGTGGCTTATTAGTAGATTTTGCTAAGAACCATCAAGCCAAAGTATTGATACGTGGGTTACGCGCCGTGTCTGATTTTGAATATGAATTTCAATTAGCGAATATGAATCGACGGTTATCACCTGATTTAGAAAGTATTTTCCTGACCCCTTCTGAAGGTAATTCTTTTATTTCATCAACCTTAGTAAAAGAAGTGGCTTTACATAATGGCGATGTCAGTCAATTTGTTCACCCTTCAGTTAAAGCTGCACTTGAGCAAATACCTAGCTGAGATTAGCGCTATTAAATTAATTAATGGCTCTAATGTTAATGAGTATAGATTTTTATGAGTAGACTTCTAGGTTAATTGGTATTAATTAGTTTTTCTGACAATTTGGGCAATATACTGAACTACGGTTTGATTGCCTAATTTCTAACAGCACCTCTTTACAAGTCAAGCAAGCTTGACCCGCTCGACCATAAACAAAAAGTGATTGCGCAAAGTACCCAGGACGACCATCAACTTGAGTGAAATCTTTCAATGTTGTGCCGCCTTGTTCAATCGCCGCGCTTAAGACTTGTTTGATAATATCGGTTAAGGTATTAAAACGTTCTTCGCTAATATCTCCTGCTTTTGCTATCGGTAATATTCCCGCTTGAAACAAAGCTTCATTGGCATATATATTCCCCACGCCAACCACGATATGATTATTCATTAAAAAGGTTTTTATGGGGACTTTTCTATTTCTGGCTTTACTAAATAAATGCCCATGCGAAAAATCATCACTTAATGGCTCTGGGCCTAGCTTACTTAATAAGCCTTGCTCATCTTGATCTCCTGCAAGCCAAAGTACAGCACCAAAGCGACGAGGATCATTCAAACGCAACGTGGTGCCATTGACAAAAACCAAATCAAAATGGTCATGTTTGGCAACAGGTGTACTGTCGTCAATCACTCGAATAGTGCCAGACATCCCTAAATGTAAAAGTAAAGTACCTGTAGAAAAACGAAGTAATAAATATTTAGCCCTTCGATCTACAGCGACCACACTTTGACCCACCATACTCTGTACAACCCCAGGAATAGGCCAACGTAATCGAGCATTACGCACAATAACTTTACTCACTTTATTGTCCATAACATGAGGACTGATGCCTAAACGACATACTT
>DPHE01000020.1:23911-26029 GCA_003521815.1 Colwellia sp. | reverse complement strand
CAACAAGAATTTTTACAAGTTGACACATCTAAAATTTTATTTATATGTGGTGGCGCTTTTTCTGGCCTTGATAAAGTGATTGAGCAACGTTGTCAAACCGGCACAGGTATAGGCTTTGGTGCTGAAGTACGCGGTATCGATGAAAAAGTGACTTTAACAGAGCGTTTAGAGGAAGTTGAACCGGAAGATTTAGTAAAATACGGTTTGATTCCTGAGTTTATTGGTCGTTTACCTGTTGTTGCAACCTTACGTGAATTAGATGAATCTGCATTAATTCAAATTCTACAAGAGCCTAAAAATGCGTTAACAAAACAGTTTGCTGCATTATTTGATATGGAAGACGTTGAATTAGAGTTTAGAGAAGATGCACTTCGCGCAATAGCGAAAAAAGCCATGGATAGAAAGACAGGTGCTCGTGGTTTACGCTCTATTGTTGAAGCCGTATTACTCGATACTATGTATGAACTACCATCGATGGAAAATGTGAGTAAAATAGTCGTAGATGAAACCACGATAAAAGGTGAATCTAAACCCTTGGTTATTTACGATAGTAAGCAAGATAAAGCTGCTTCAGAGTAAATAAATTAACGGTTAAAATTTAAAGAGCCCTTGCGGCTCTTTTTTATTTCTAAAACTCACCACTAGAAACTTGTTTTTATTGCTTGTAACTTCTTTATTTATCCCCATATAGTTTCTAATCAGCAATTTATAACACTTTTTAAAGAGACTCACATGACCGAAGAATTATCTGGTGTAGTTGAAATTCCCGTACTTGCCTTAAGAGATGTTGTCGTTTACCCACAAATGGTTATTCCTTTGTTTGTTGGTAGAGAAAAATCTATCCTTTGTTTAGATCTTGCTATGGAAAATGATAAGCAAGTTTTTTTGGTGGCACAAAAAGATGCTGCTATTGATGATCCTCAAGCCAAAGATGTTTATGAAGTAGGTACAGTCGCGACCATTTTACAAATGTTAAAACTTCCTGATGGTACGGTAAAAGTGTTAGTGGAAGGTGTACAGCGGGCAAAAGTGACAGGATTTGTTGAAACTCAAGAGTATTTTAGTGCAAATGTTGAATATTTACCGATTGAAGGTGATTTAGAGGGAGATATTGAAGTATTAATTCGCTCTGCTATTTCACAATTTGAAGGTTATGTAAAACTGAATAAAAAAATTCCACCAGAAGTGCTTACCTCTGTTTCAGGTATTGACGATGCTCAGCAGTTAGCTGATACCATGGCTGCTCATATGCCACTAAAGCTTGGCGATAAACAAAAAACATTAGAGATTATTAATGTTGCTAAGCGGTTAGAGCATTTAATGGCGCTGATGGAAGGTGAAATTGATTTATTACAAGTAGAGAAAAAAATTAGAACGCGTGTTAAAAAGCAAATGGAAAAAAGTCAACGTGAATATTATTTGAATGAGCAAATGAAAGCTATTCAAAAAGAGCTTAATGAAGGGGATGAAACACCTGACGAGCTTGAGCTAATGGCTAAGCGTATTGACGAAGCACAAATGCCAGAAGAAGCAAAAGATAAAACGTTGGCCGAATTGCAGAAGTTGAAAATGATGTCACCCATGTCAGCCGAAGCAACAGTCGTGCGTAGTTATATTGATTGTATGATCAATGTGCCATGGAAAAAGCGTAGTAAATTAAAGCGTAATCTAGCATTAGCACAAGAAGTATTAGACAAAGACCACTATGGTCTAGATAAAGTTAAAGAGCGTATTCTAGAGTATCTTGCCGTGCAACAACGAGTGAGCCAGTTAAAAGGTCCAATTCTTTGTTTAGTAGGGCCTCCTGGAGTTGGTAAAACCTCTTTAGGTCAATCTATTGCTAAGTCTACAGGGCGAAAATACATTCGTATGGCGCTAGGGGGGGTGCGTGATGAAGCCGAAATTCGTGGGCATCGACGAACCTATATCGGCTCCTTACCAGGTAAGCTAATTCAAAAAATGTCAAAGGTTGGTGTGAAAAACCCATTATTTTTATTAGATGAAATCGACAAAATGGCTTCAGATATGCGTGGCGATCCGGCTTCTGCCTTGTTGGAAGTGTTAGATCCTGAGCAAAACACTACTTTTAATGATCACTATTTAGAAGTTGATTATGAT
>DPHE01000020.1:0-23760 GCA_003521815.1 Colwellia sp. | reverse complement strand
TAGAAGTTGATTATGATTTATCTGATGTGATGTTTGTTGCGACTTCGAATAGTATGGATATCCCTGGCCCATTACTTGATCGTATGGAAGTTATTCGTTTGTCCGGCTATACCGAAGATGAAAAACTGAATATTGCTCGAGATCACTTGGTCGATAAACAAATTAAACGTAATGGTTTAAATAGCAAAGAAATAACCATTGATGACAGCGCAATTATTGGCATTATTCGATATTACACCCGTGAAGCAGGGGTACGTAACCTTGAGCGCGAAATATCTAAATTATGCCGTAAAACGGTTAAGTCTATTTTGTTAGATAAAAAACTGAAAAATGTTGTGATCAATCAAGACAATCTAGATGAATTTTTAGGCATACAACGATTCGATTATGGTAAAGCAGATGATGAAAATCGTGTGGGCTTAGTAACCGGTTTAGCATGGACACAGGTTGGTGGTGAATTATTAACTATAGAAACAGCCTCAGTACCAGGTAAAGGTAAATTAACATATACCGGTTCATTGGGTGATGTTATGCAAGAGTCCATTCAAGCAGCGATGACAGTAGTGCGTAGTAGAACAGAAAAACTACGTATTAATGAAAACTTTTATGAAAAACGTGATATCCATGTTCATGTACCTGAGGGAGCAACACCCAAAGATGGGCCAAGTGCTGGTGTAGGAATGTGCACAGCACTTGTTTCTAGTTTAACTGGTAATCCAGTTAGAGCAGACGTTGCCATGACAGGTGAAATTACCTTACGTGGTGAAGTTTTAGCTATTGGTGGCTTAAAAGAGAAATTATTAGCAGCGCATCGTGGTGGTATTAAAACGGTTATTATTCCACATGAAAACGAACGTGATTTAAAAGAAATCCCTGAAAATGTTAAAGCCGACTTGTCTATTCATCCTGTAAAATGGATAGATCAAGTACTGAAACTGGCGCTTGAACACCCAGTAGAGCAGTGGCAAGCAGAATGATTTTTATTTGATAAAGTTTTTTTTGATAATAAATCAGTTAAAAAGTCATTATTTAGTATGAATTGGTAATTAAGGCTTTTCAAATACTGAAATTATGGTAAGTTAAGGAGGCTTATATCTCTAGAACCCTTATATATCATGCTTAAAGCATACTTTTATGAGAACTAGCAGAAAAGTTTTTCTAAACTATACGCTTAAAGTTCAAAGAGAATTATTTTACCTAGTGTGAATTGGTATAAAAAATATTTTCTAAAGGACTAACTTTTATTTAACCCCTTAATGAGGGAAATAAAAGTAGCACTTTAATAATAATTGACGGGGAATACACTATGAATAAATCTCAACTTATCGATAAAATTTCTGAAGGCGCTGACATTTCAAAAGCTGCTGCTGGTCGCGCATTAGATTCTTTTATCGGTGCTGTAACTGAAGAGTTACAAAATGGTGAGCAAGTTGCTTTAGTTGGTTTTGGTACTTTCTCTGTACGTGACCGTGCTGCACGTTCTGGTCGTAATCCACAAACAGGCGCTACTATTCAAATAGCAGCTGCTAAAATACCTGCATTTAAAGCAGGCAAAGCATTAAAAGATGCTTGTAATGGCTAATCTTTGATTAATTGCTTTTAGCAATTTTTTTACAGTACAGATAAATAAAAGACCACCTAAAGGTGGTCTTTTATTTTTAGCTTATTGAAAAATAGTATTTTACACTTCAAGCCGCGGTCTGCATCTGTTAAAATCGCGAGCAATAAAAATTATAGCCTAAACTCTCTATGTTATAGGGAACGGCTTTATCGGCTATACCTTAAATAAATGAGATAAAGATGTTAGAAAATATTCGAGAAAGTTCGCAGGGCATGACAGCCAAAATTATTCTTGGCCTTGTTATATTAACTTTTGCTCTTGCTGGCATTGGTAGTTACACCAATTCTGTTGATACGTCTGTTGCGACGGTTAATGGTGAAAAAATAAGTCAACAAGCATTCGATAAAGCTTATCAGGCGCAACGTAACCGTATGGCTCAACAATTTGGCGATATGTTTGATAACTTATCTAATGATAGTAACTATATGGCTAATTTTCGTCAGGGTGTTTTAGATAATTTAATTAATGAGCGGTTAATCGATCAAAGTGCAGAAAGTCTTGCGATTCGTGTATCAGATGAGCGAATTAAAAAAACGATAAGAGAAATGCCTGAATTTCAAGTGGATGGTGTTTTTGATAACAACCGCTTCTTAGCTATTATTAACCAATCTGGTTTTTTACAAACATCAAGTTTTCGAGATTACTTACGCGTTGAAATGACTCGCCATCAACTATCTCAAGCACTGGTATCTACTGAGTTCAACTTACCTTATCAAGAGAAATTGCAACTGGCATTGCAAAATCAAACCCGTGATATACGCTTTGCAACTATGTCAGCCAAGCAATTTGAAGCTGGAATTGATGTGAGTAAAGCGGAAATTAAAACTTACTACCAAGCTAATCAAATACGTTTTGAGAATAAAGAACAAGTAAAGGTAGATTACATCCGTTTAACTGTGGCTGATATTGCTAAAGATATCCATGTGAGCGATGAGGATGTTGCTAGTTATTATCAAGATAATATTGCCAGTTTTACTCAAGCTGAACAGCGTCGTGTTTCACATATTCTTATAGAGTTCACTGAAGGTGATACTAATAGTGAAGCGACAGCCAAAACGCAAGCTGAAACAGTGTTAACTCGAATAGCACAAGGAGAAAACTTTGCCATACTTGCTAAAGAATTATCAAATGATACTTTTAGTGGTGAAAATGGTGGTGATTTAGATTTTCTTGAAACAGGCGTAATGGAAGTCAGTTTTGATGAAGCTGCTTTTGCATTAGCAACAGTAGGTGATACCACAGAACTAGTTAAAACAAGTTTTGGTTACCATATCATTAAATTAACTGAGCTTAAAAAAGAAGTCATTCAAAGTTTAGCTGATGTTAGCACTCAATTACAGGCTAAAGTGAGTAATGAAAAAGCACAAGAGAAATTTTATATACTCACTCAGGAAATGGCACGGGTAAGTTTTGAGTTTCCAGACAGTCTTGAAGATGCTGCTAGTGAAGTTAACACAAAAGTGGCAACGTCAGCTTGGTTAGTTAACTCTGGATTAAATACCAATAATAAAGCCCCTTTTAATGATCCAAAAGTACTCGAAGCAGCCTTTTCTGATTTGGTTTTACAAGATAATCTAAATTCAGATATTATTGAACTAAATGATAATGAAGCCCTAGTATTACGATTGAACACGTACCAAGAAGCCAATGCCAAGCCGTTAGCCGAAGTACAAACTCAAATAGAAAAAATACTTGTAACGCAAAAGGCGACGGAAAAAGCGCAAAGTACAATGGAAGACTTATTGGTTCAATTTAAAGCGGGTAATGATATTACAGAGCAGTTAACTAAGAATTATGTAAGTTTTATCACAAAAGAAAATGTTGCACGTTATAGTGCTGATTTAGATCAGAGTATTACCCGTGAAGCATTTATACTACCTCACCCTATAGAAGGAACTGTATCGGCATCAACAGTTGCATTAAGTAATGGTGATTTAGCGTTAGTAGAGGTACAGGCGGTCAATGTAGCTGATTCTGCAGCGAATCCTCAGCTTGCTCAACAGCAAACTTCTCAATTAGCCCAGTCAGTTTATAAAAGCTACGTTGATTCATTAAAAGTGGATGCTGAAATTATTCGAGGTCAAGTGGCTGAACCGACAAAATACTAAATACAGTTAAATAAGTAGCGGGTTTTAAAACACGCTACTTTACTGTGTTGTAAAGTATTGATATTAAGAAGATTCCCCTAACATTATTCTTTTTTAGGGTGAACGTCTCGGCAAATGCACATATCCTAAACTGATCATTACCTCTAGACTTGCTCTAACGTCATAAATCGAGCAACGTACTAGCCGTAAAACATTCGATGAGTGGAAAAACCTAGTAGAGCAACAAGTCAGTAGGGGTCTGTCAGTGCCGAAGTTCTGTGAAGAACGTCAATTAAACGTTAAGTATTTTTATGCACGTCAAGCTATTGTTGCCAGAGACAATAGCAGTACGGGTTTTAACAAGCGAACGTTGTCACTAAGCAAACCACCATTATCGCTCAACATATTGACCCTCCCATAAAATTGACTCTGCACGTTGGCGAATTATCATTGCCTCAGAATACTTCCCTGCTTTTATAGCTGAGTTGCTTAATGGATTAACGCATGAGAATGTTTAGTGGCGTACCTGAGGTTTTTCTTTGTCGTGATTAACGGGAAGTGTCTTTGTTTTTTGTAATAAAGGCAGAGATAAACTCAAGTACTGTACTGGGATAAGACAGGCTTTGCCTTGTTGTATAAACGCCTTGAAAAGGATAAGTTCAAATGGCCTCAAAAACTGAACTCCACTTCACTAAATTTAACTGAAGAGCAATTACATTGGCTGTTCGATGGTTTTGATGTCCTTGGGCATCAGGCGGTTTGTTATGAATCAGTCGCCTTATAACCTGTGAACATAAGTAGGATTTATTGATCACCAAATAGCGATTCGCTCACTTTTTAGGCTTTAGTTGGAAACTCTGATTCATCAGTAGTTTTTGAGTCACTTTATGTTGTGGCTTACTCATCACATCACGCGTTATACCTGACTCAACTACCTCTCCTTTGGATAGCACAATAATATTGTCACTAAAATGGCGAATGATGCCTAGGTTATGGGAAATTAGAATATATGCTAAGCCCATCTGTTGTTGCAGGTCTAACAACAAGTTAATCATTTGTGAGCGTAATGACGGGTCTAGTGATGCTAAAGCCTCATCGAGTATTATCACCTTAGGTTGTAATATAATCGCTCTAGCAAGCGATATGCGTTGCTTTTGACCACCAGAGAACATGTGAGGGTAAAAATTCATATGATCGCCCAACAACCCTACTTTTTGCAATGTGATGCGAATAATCTCTTTGCGTTTTACTTCATTAAATAGAGTGTTGAGTTTTAGTGGTTCATCGAGTAATTGTAAAATAGTTAAGCTAGGGTTTAGCGTAGTACCTGAATCTTGAAAGATCATCCGAATGTGTTGGCATCTTTGTTTATAACTAGCATTTTGTAGTGGTTGACCATTTAAATAAATACATCCGCTGCTTGCGGGTTCTGCCCCAACTAATAACTTAGCTAACGTTGATTTCCCCGAGCCAGTCTTACCAATAATAGCTAACGTTTGATGTGCTTCAACATTAAAAGAAATAGGCGCTAAAACGATAGTTTCTTTTCTATTAAACCAATAGTTTTTATGTCGATATGACTTACTGAGTTCTTTTACTTCAAGTAAACCTGACATATTAGTACGCTTCCTTTATTATTCTTTTAGAGAGCTTTTTCCGTGGCGTAAGGGGAAAGTGGCAACTGACTTTATGACCATGAAAATTAGTAACTGAGGGGGATTTTACGCAAGCTTTCTGCGCTCGAGGGCACCTAGGCCCTAAACGACAGCCAATAGGCAAGTGTTGTAAAATAGGAATGCTGCCAGGTAGCGTCATTAATCGAGATTTTGCTGGTAAATGTAAATTGGCGCTGGGGCTACTATCTACTAGAGCTCTGGTATATGGGTGTAATGGCTTGTTAAATATTTGTTCTGTTGTACCCGCTTCAACAAATTGCCCACTATACATAACGGTAATTGTATTTGTCCAATGGGTTATATTTTCTAAATCATGACTGATCAATAAAATAGACATGTTTTTTAATTGATTTAAACTGGCTAATAACCTGAATATTTGTCCTTGATTGGTATTCTCCATTGCTGCTGTTGGCTCATCCGCAATCAACAATATAGGCCTTCTTGCTAAGGCCATTGCAATCATTACCCGTTGACATAATGCATCAGTTAACTGGTGCGGATAACTCGTAAGACAAGCGATATGGTCTTTTATACCTACTTTATGTAAGAGTTTAATAGCAGCAGAATGACGCTGTTGTTTTCTTTGCCAAAAAAAACCTGAAAGTTGACTACTGTCAATGGCTTCGGTTAACTGTTCTTCAATGGCTGTCGTGGGATCCAAACAGGCCATAGGCTCTTGAAATATCATAGCAATATCGCGAGAGAGTAGCGCTTTGCGTTCTTCAATTGATAGGCGTAATAAATCAATGCCTCGCCAATGAAATCTATCAGCATGAACATGCCATTTATCATCTAGTACGCCAACAAGTGCTTGTGCTAATAAGGATTTTCCGGATCCTGATTCACCGACTAAACCTCGTACTTCACCTTCTTTCATGGATAAACTGACTTTATCAACGGCTAGTATATTTTGGTCATCATGAATGAGTTCAATGGATAGATTTCTAATATCAAGTAAATTCATTAGCGAGCCTTGCGAACTTTAAGTGCATGACGAATACCTTCACCAACAAGGTTGGTGGAAACCACAGAAAATAAAATAGCTAAACCAGGTAAGTAAACGGTCCATGGGGCTATGTAGAATAAATCTAAACCATTGGCTAATGTAGCGCCCCATTCAGGTAATGGAATTTGTGCGCCCAAGCCTAAAAAACCTAATGTGGCAATATCTAAAATAGCCGCAGATTGCGCTAGGGTAGCTTGCCCCATAATTCTATCAGTAATATTAGGAAAGATTGAATAATACAATACTCTAAATGGATTGGCTCCATCTAACCTTGAGGCAAGTACATAATCTTTACGAGACTCTTCTTTTACTGCATAGCGAGTAATATGAACAAATTGAGGAATGAGTACCAGCACTACAGCCCATACGGTGTTAGCTATACCTGGCCCTAAGATGGCGACAATAATAATGGCGAGCAGTAAAGAGGGGATGGATAAAATTACATCAAGAAAATGATTAAGGAAACTTGATTTAAGGCCTGTAGTTAATGCTGATAATGAGCCGATTACCACACCAATAATCAGTGAAATAATGACAACAATAAAGCTAAGTCCAAAGGTTAGCGACGTGCCATACATTAAGCGTGATAACATATCTCGACCCAACTCGTCGGTGCCTAATAAATAACTAATATTACCGTTAATATGCCACGCTGGTGGCAGTAATAGCATATCAAGACGCCCTTCAATAGGGGGATGAGGGGCTAATAATGGTCCGAAAATAGCGAGTACTATCAAAAATATAAAACAGCTACCCCCTACCATTGCAACCGGTGTTTTTCTAAAAATCAGCCAAAGTTGCATAAAAGGAGAAGGAAAGATCTCTTCTAAATATATCTTATCACGTGCCATACTTATTTCCTCTAGCGAGCGGGTTTAATGCGGCATAAATAAAATCTGTCAGAATATGCACTATAAAAATAAAGCATGACAAAACTAATAGGCCACTTTCAATGGCGGTATAGTCTCTTTGATAAATACTTTCTATAAGCCAACGACCTATTCCTGGCCAGCTAAAAATGACTTCAGTGACCATTGCAATGGTCACTAAATTAGCAAATTGTAAACCAACGTGACGAATTATTTTAATTAATGCATTCCTGATGGCATGACGAAAAATAATTTGTTGAAAAGTTAACCCTTTAGCGCTAGCTGCACGAATATAGCTAGTTTCCAACACTTCGATCATTGAGGTACGTGCTAAACGAATAAAAATGGTAGCCGGGGCTACAGCAATAACACAAGCAGGTAAAATAATATGGGCGGAAGCATCGCTAAATGCTTGCCATTTATAAGGACTGTCACTTAAAAGAATATCAATAAACTGAATGCCGGTTACTAGTTCTATTTCGAATAATAAACTTATCTGCCCAGCAGAGGGAAACCAACCTAAGTTGATAGAGAAAGTTAAGATGGCTAATAGCCCTAACCAAAAGACGGGTACTGAATAACCTAACATTGATACGGACAAAATTAAATTATCAGTGGGTTTATTATGCTTTATTGCCGCAATAAAGCCTAACGGAATTCCAACAAGCATCGCAATGAGTAGTGCCACTAAACTGAGTTCAATAGTCGCGGGTAGTAGATTAACTATTTCAGTACTAATATCTGTCTGGCTTGCCATTGATAAACCCAAGTCACCATTGATTATATGGCCAAGATAAGCAATGTATTGCCAGAAAATATTACGGTGCGTTTGATAAGCCTCATTTAGCTCAACAAGTTGATTTGGTGTCGCATGAATCGCACCCGATAAATTAATTATTGCCTCTCCAGGAAATAAAAAATTGACGCTAAATGACAGTAGCGTCAATAATAACATGGTAAAGATAAATAGGCTTAATCGGCGTAAAGTGAAAACTAACATAATTAATTTACACCTTTATTAAGGATGACATTTGTTCTCCGTTTAGGGCTCTGCTTTATCCCTGTATTTTTACTGGTTAAATTGAGCTTAGCTACTTGGTAAAAATTGATACCGCCAAAGGGTGCTAGAATGTTACCAGTCACATTGCTCACCCGAGCTTGATAACGTTTTGAGTGCGCAATTGGAATTAAGGGAACTTCTTCTCTAAGTATGGCCATAGCTTGAGCGTAGTATTTCTTTCTTTTATTAATCTTAGGCGTTTGTAATGCTTTTTTTATAATAGCATCATATTCTGGGTTACACCAAAAGGTGGTATTAGTTCCTGTATGTGTAGCTGAACAACTTAGCATAGGGGTGAAAAAACTATCAGGGTCGGGATGATCAGTAGACCAACCTAATAAAAAACTTTGATGCTCACCACGTTTCAATCGTTGTAAAAAAGTATTCAATTCATAACTAACAATATTAACTTTTATATCTATTTTTTTTAAGTCGCTTTGTATGAGTTTAGCCATCGTGATGGCATTCGGGTTATAAGGCCTTTGAATTGGCATGGCCCATAAATCCATAGTAAAACCTTCTGAGTAGCCAGCAAGGGTTAGTAGGTTTTTTGCTAACGTAGGGTTAAATTTTTGTTTAGAAATGCTTTTATCAAAAGCCCATGAGTTTTTGGGTAATATTGAATTAGCCATTTCAGCTTTCCCTTGATATACCGCCTCAAGCAATGTTTCTTTATTAATGGCATAATTGATTGCTTGTCTAACCAGTTTATTATCAAAGGGCGCTTTGTTAACATTAAAACCGAAATAGCCGACGTTTAATGTAGTGATTGCTTCTAACGATAAATCATTACGCTGTGTTATTTTTTCATGAGCAATAGGGTAGGCAACTACATCACACTCTTTAGCGAGTAATTTGGTTAATCTACCGGTATTACTTGGCGTTATATCAAATACTAATTGCTCTATTTTTGCGGGCTTTTGCCAGTATTGTTCGTGCCGATAAAAGCGTATTAATGATCCAACGCGATATTCTTTTAACTTAAAAGGCCCAGTTCCTATCGGATGTGTATCTATATTTGATTTAGTTTTTTTCTTAGTCAGTTGTTCAGCATACTCAGCAGATAAAATGATAGCAAAATCAGTCGCAAGGTTAGCTAAAAATGAATTGTCAGCATGAGATAAGTGGAACCGGATGGTGTAATCATTAATTTTTTCGATATTATCAATTAAATCACTTAAGCCTGCATTTTGAAAGAAAGGGTAATTTCCGCCAGAAACTAAGTGAAATGGATGCTTAGTATCTAAGGCTCTTTTGAAACTGAAAATCACGTCATCAGCATTTAACAACCTGCTCGGGGTAAAATAATCGGTGTGATGAAAAGTGACATTTTTACGCAAATAGAAGGTGATTTTCTTTCCATCACCAGTAACATGCCAAGACTTAGCTAAGGCCGGGCCTAATGTGTTTTCATCGCCCTGATAAGAAATTAATCTATCATATAGTTGTTTGGATGTGGCATCTATTGTTGTACCAGAAGTGACTAGTTGAGGATTAAATGTTTCTGGCGAGCCTTCAGCGCAATAAATAACACTGCGTTCACTTAATGATAGCTTCCCTGCCTCGTTACAGGCAGTTAACAATAATAAGCTGAGCAGGGCTGTTGGCACAAGCTTAAGATAATTCATCAGCAACACCTCCATCAAGTAAATTATATTTTTTTAAGTAACCCCTCAGTTGATGATAAGTTAATTCAAGTGCCTGAGCGGTTTTCTTTTGATTGTATTGGCAATGGGCTAACGCTGATTTAATCAATTCAACTTCATAGTTTTGTGATAATAATTTTAACGATTGTGGAAAATTGGCACTAGTAGCAGACAGTAGACTGGCTGTTTCTTTGATGTTGTCATTATCAGCTAGCTTATTCTTTGTTGAGGTATCAGATTGTTGCATACTATTATCAGACGAAGGTGCAGTAGTATTTTGTTGTACCTGAACTCTATCTACTGTCTTAATAAGCTGGGTTGGTCTAAAAGGTGATTCAAAGGGATCAATAATTAAATCATGCACAGGTAAATGAGGGTTATTACAGCGATAAACACTGCGTTCAATGACATTTTTTAATTCTCGAATATTACCCGGCCAAGAGTACTCTAGCATGGCTCGTTTAGCTTTCTCAGTAAAGCCACTAAACAGCTCGAACTCTAATTCTCGTGCCATATTTATGGCAAAATGTTCTGCTAACATCAGAATGTCATCAAGGCGCTCTCTTAATGGCGGTAAAGTAATGACATCAAACGCTAAACGGTCAAGTAAATCGGCTCTAAATTGCCCTGAAGCGGCTAAGGTCGGTAAATCTTCATTGGTTGCTGCGACTAAGCGAACATCAGTGGTAATAGTGCGTGAACCGCCAACGCGTTCAAATTCACCATATTCAACGACACGCAATAACTTCTCTTGGATTAATCCAGAAGTATTCGCTATTTCATCTAAAAAAAGGGTGCCATTATCTGCTCGTTCAAATCGACCTTCATGGCGTTTATTAGCGCCGGTAAAAGCACCAGAGTCATAACCAAAGAGTTCTGTTTCAAGTAAGTTTTTATTCAGTGCAGCACAGTTAAGCTTTAAATAACTTTGTTCCCAACGTTTTGATAAATAATGTAAACGCGCAGCAACTAATTCTTTACCTGTACCACGTTCGCCAATAATTAAGACAGGCTTACTCAATAATGCAATCTGTGATATTTGTTCTAACACTTCTAAAAAGCAGTTAGATTGACCAAGAAGATTATCTTGTTTATTAAAGCGTGTCATGGTTTGACCTAATTATAATACCAATTCAATTAACTAAATAGACTTGGTATTGGTTTATTTCACTAACAAATAGTGTATTTTATTAATTGACGATATAATAGTACTTTTTAAATATATAATAAATTTATTTAAAACAGTGTGTTAAGTTGTTTTGTCACGTTGGCGTAAAACGTGAATAGTATTGAATATAAATTTAACTACTAATTTATACTCGTTTTTATTAATTTTGAATGAAAACTCATTAATTTGAATAATAAATAAGAACGCTAATTAAACATAAGAGGAAATTGTTATGGATATTTTTTCAAGGTTTACCGATATTATCAATTCAAATATTAATAATATCTTAGATAAAGCTGAAGATCCTGCCAAAATGGTACGTTTGATCATTCAAGAAATGGAAGATACCTTAGTTGAGGTGCGTTCAAGTTCAGCGAAAACATTAGCAGATAAAAAGGAACTTACTCGCCGGGTTACTCGTTTTGAAAATGAAGTACAAAAATGGCAAGAAAAAGCAGAATTAGCATTAAGTAAAGACCGAGAAGATTTAGCACGTGCTGCGTTAATAGAAAAAAAGAAAAGTAGCGAGAATGCACAAACATTATTACAAGAGTTAATGCACACAGAAGAGCATATCATAAAGCTTCAGAGTGAAATGTCACAATTACAAGACAAACTAGCCGATGCAAAATCACGACAAAAAGCTATTATTATGCGAGAGAAAACAGTTAATTCTCGTTTAAAGGTTAAGAAAAATATTGATAGTAATAAGGTTAATGATGCATTGGGTCGTTTTGACCGTTATGAACGAAAAATTGATGATCTTGAAGGACAAGTTGAATCGTATGATTTAGGGAGTAAATCTTTAGCGGATGAAATTGCTGAACTTGAATCAGACGAGAAAGTAGATGATGAATTAGCGTCATTAAAAGCAAAAATGAACAAGAAGTAGTATTACGTTATGAGTTGTTAGTTTTAAGCAGCGAATACTGAATTTATCAGGTTATCGGTTATAGTTAAGCGCTAAGTATCGAAGGTAAAAATTTAAGGGGAAATATCGTGGAAGAAATCATTATGGCACCTGTCATTATTTTTATGGTTATCGTTGCGCCAATATGGTTAGTATTACATTACCGTAGTAAAGGGCAAGTTAGTCAAGGGCTTAGTGAAGAGGAGTATATCCAGTTATCTAATTTATCAGAGACAGCAGACAAAATGGCTGATCGTATTAAAACCCTTGAAGCTATTTTAGATGCGGAGACTCCTGAATGGAGGAATAAGTTATGATTGGCCGCCGAGGAGAGCTATACCGTAATCCAATCGATGGGAAAATAGCAGGTATTTGTGCCGGTATCGCTGATTATTTTGGTTGGGAAGTTTGGTTAGTAAGGATTTTGGTGGTGTCAGCTGTATTGTTTGGTATGCCTTTTTTAATCTTAGGCTACGTTGCCGCTTGGTTTATTCTGGACAAAAATCCTAAAGGGCAAGTTAAGCTGAGTAAATACCACAGAGCAGGAACTTCAAATTACTCACAAGATGAGCGAACTAGCACACATGATGAACCAGTGAATGAATCAATTAAAGTTAAAGCGAGAGTGTGGCAATCAGGTGAACCCCCTAAGCAGGCTTTGCACGATATTCGCCGTAAATTTTCTTCGTTAGAGAAGCAGCTACAATCAATAGAACACTATGTAACGTCATCAGAATTTACAGTAGCAAGAGAAATAAATAAACTATGATAAACAAGTCGGGTGGCGACCATAGTCACTGATGTAATCGGCAAAGTAAACTAAGACTATTATTTCTTTAAAAAAATCATTACCATCAAACTATTCAATTATTAAGCTCTTTTAAATTTAGTTAAGCAAAACATGGCAATTATTAAAAAAAAGCGATTAGATGAATTAAAAAATAAAGCCAGTGAATTATTAAACCGTAGCCTAAATCAACACATTAATTTAGCCGTTACGGGGTTAAGTCGAAGTGGCAAAACCGCATTTATTACCTCACTTGTTAACCAATTAATCAATGAAGGTAACGGTAGTCGATTGAGCTTTTTCGATCCTGTTCATCACGGTAACTTTATTGCCGCGAAAAGGATCCCACAAAAAAATCTATCCATCCCTCGTTTTGATTATGACAAAGCAATATCATCACTGACAAATGAAATGCCATCATGGCCTGAGCCTACTCATGGTATTAGTGAACTACGTTTAGCCATTCGTTATCAACCTAAAAAATCATTGTTGAAATATGCTACTGATATGGGAACCTTAACACTAGATATTACTGATTACCCAGGTGAATGGCTGCTTGATTTACCTATGCTCAATCAAACTTACGAGCAATGGTCTGAGCAAACTCAAGCATTATTATCTACAGCACCACGTGATAAAATTTCTCAAGAATTTTTAACTAAAGTAGGACAAATAGATCCCTTTGGTGCAGCCGATGAAGACTTATTAGCTAAATTATCCAAAGAATATACTGAGTTATTACATACTTTTCGTTGTCAATTAGGACTATCGGTGATTCAACCGGGTCGATTTATTTTACCTGCAGAGCTAGCGGGTGCTCCCATTTTAGAGTTCTTTCCATTTCCAAACTTAAATAAAATTGATGGTAATGATTATCAAAATGCCAGCGATGATAGTTTTATTGGCATGCTCAGATCACGCTACATTGAGTATAAAGAACAAGTCGTGAAGGTGTTTTATCAGCAACATTTTTTACGCTTCGATCGACAAATTGTGCTAGCTGATTGTTTAACACCGCTTAATGCGTGTTCAGACAATAGTGGCTCAGAGAGTTTTACTGATTTACAATTAGCTATTGATATGATCTTAGAAAGCTATAACTATGGTCGATCAGGTTTGTTTTCTAGGTTATTTTCACCAAAAATTGATAAATTATTATTTGCAGCAACCAAAGCCGATCATGTTACTTGTGAACAACATGCTCCGATGGTTTCTTTACTAAATCAGCTTGTATATCAAAGTCACCATAAGCTTAACTATGAAGCTATTGAAATGAAAACCCTTGCTATTGCTTCGGTCAAAAGTACTTCATCGGGTAATACGCTACACAAAGGGCAACGAATATCTGTTATTCAGGGTAATACTTTACCCAAGGGTCAAGAGTTGACCGAAACAATAACACTTTTTCCTGGCGCTGTTCCTGACAAATTACCTGAAAAAATTTACTGGCAAGAATGCGCTTTTAATTTTATTAATTTTCTACCCATCACCGGTATGTCAAAACATGAACCTTTACCTCATATTCGTATGGATGAAGTATTACAATTTTTATTGGCGGACAAAATGATATGAATAAAGCTAATAACAAAACAGATGAAAAAACCCATCAACAGCAAATATTATTTCCGGATAATGAATTATTAAACGACCGCGTTACTGATGAAGTGAAAGGGAGTCAATACGGCGAACAAGTAATATTTAATAATCAAGATTACTTACCGATAGATGAAAAAAAAGATCTTCCTACTTCATCGAATGAAGAAATATTAGAACAAGCATTAGAACAACGTTTAGCTGCAAAAAAATCAAAACCCCGATGGTTATGGCGTATAGCATTGACCTTACTTGTGGGTGTTATTGGTTTTGAAACGGTTGACTTTTTTATGATTGGGTTTGTTAATTCGCCCATTATTACTAGTGTCTATGCCGTTATTTTATCTTGTTTAGTGGTACTTGCTTCTTCAAGTGTATTTAGTGAATGGTCAACCTCACGACGGTTTAAACGTAGAGAAACATTAAAACAGCAAGCATGTGAATTACTTTCGAAGTACCCGTTAACTACAACGGAAGATATTAGCACGCTAGATGTAAAAACCTTTTGTCAAAAAATCAGCGAAAATTTACCTTGTGATCTTGTTTCCGAGCAAGAGCAAGCGTGGGAAGATGCCGTAAATGCTCAATACAGTGACGTTGAACTGTTACAACTCTATTCACGCTTAGTATTAACAAAGGTAGATCAGAAAGCGATGGCAGACATTGTTAAATTCTCTACAGAGGCAGTCGTTCTGGTTGCTCTTAGCCCTGTGGCATTAATAGATATGCTGATTATCTTATGGCGTAATTTACGTATGATCGATAAAGTAGCGCTCTTATACGGTATGAAATTAGGGTATTGGAGCAGAATAAAACTGATCAGGCAGGTTTTTGTTAATATGGTGTATGCCGGTGCCAGTGAGCTCATTACTGATTTTGGTTCGGATATGATCGGTGCTGATTTACTGGGTAAACTTTCGGGTCGTTTGGCTCAAGGATTAGGGGCCGGTATGTTAACGGCTCGCTTAGGTGTTAAAACTATGCAGTTATGCCGTCCTATTCCTTTTGAGGATAAGCCTAAGTTGGTTCACGTTAGAAGAGAAATGTTATCCACAATCAAAACACTAATTAACCGAAACTAGGTAAAACTAAGTGACAGTGGAGAAGTAAAATGAGTGAAGAATTATCAGTACAGCAATGTGAATCATGTCATGTTGAAGCCCCTAAACTGAGTGATGATGAATTAAAGCAGTTACTCAATCAAGTTCCAGATTGGACTCCTCAAATACGTGATAACGTGATGATGTTAGCACGAGAGTACAACTTTAAAAATTTTAAGCTAGCTTGGTTATTTGTCAACAAAGTGAGTGAACTCGCTGAAACCGAATTTCATCATCCGTCTATTTTACTTGAATGGGGTAAAGTTACGGTAACATGGTGGACACACTCTATTGGTGGCTTACATAAAAATGACTTTATTTGTGCGGCAAAAACAGACCAATTGGTATAACAGGTTATATACAATATAGGTGCATTATGTTCGGCTGAAAAACATTTTAGTCACCCTTAATAATATTTATTATTAAGGGTTTGTTGTTGTACAAATTAGTTTACAATAGTTTTTTATTGGACCGACTAGATAGAAAGGCTTTTTGCATGCGTTTGGAAATTACTTGTCATGACCGTGTTGGTATGGGGCAAAAAATATTAGGTACTTTTGTTGACCACGGTATAAATGTGCGTGGTATTGAATTTAAACAATCTGGCCGAATTTTCATCAACACTCCTGGTTTAGAGTTCTCCGAACTACAAAAATTTATGCCTCAATTACGCTTGCTTGAAGGTGTTGAGGACGTAAAAATCACGCCTTACATGCCTTCTGAGCGTGAGCGTAATGAATTGGTTACGTTAATTAAAACCTTTCCCGATCCTTTTATTTTTATTGATGTTAAAGGCAAAGTTCGCATTGTTAATAATATCGCTTCTTTAATTATGGGATGTAATGAAGAGGCGGTTAAAGGTCAGCATATTAGCCAGTGGTTTAAAGATTTTAATTTAACTGGTTGGCTAGGTAATGCGGATATGCTTGCACAAACTCGCCGTGTAAAATTCCAAGGAGAGGATTTTGTTGCCGATATTATGCCGATTAATGTTGCCAATGAGAATGATGAAAGCACAGGGGATAATAAGCATGTTTTGGCGGGAGCCATGCTTATTCTTAAATCTGAAGCACGACTTGGTCAACAAATTAATGCGTTTAAAGAACCTAATGAAAATACTTTTTCAGGTATACAAGCTAGCAGTAGCTGTATGCGTAAAGTTATTCGTGAAGCTAAACGTATGTCTCAACTTGATGCCTCTATTTTGATTATAGGTGAAACAGGTACAGGGAAAGAACTTTTAGCTCGTGCATGTCATGAGGCAAGTGAACGAGCAGAACAACCCTTTATGACGCTTAATTGTGCGGCTTTACCTGACGATGTTGCTGAATCAGAATTATTTGGTGTGGGTGAAAAAAATCATAAAGAAAGTAAACGTGGTATTTTTGAGCTGGCTGATGGCGGGAGTGTTTTTCTTGATGAAGTCGGTGAAATGTCAACTAAACTGCAAAGCAAGCTTTTGCGTGTCATTCAAAATGGCAGCTTTAGACGAGTTGATTCAGAGCAAGAAGTGACGGTAAATGTACGTATTATCAGTTCCACAAACAAAGATTTACTTAACTTAGTTTCTATTGATAAATTTAGAGAAGATCTCTATTATCGCTTGAATGTGTTTGGCTTAAATATTCCGCCACTAAGAGATCGTCATAGCGATATTTTACCCTTAGCGGAACTTTTTATTGTGCATGCGGGGCAGAAAATAGGTAGATCAAATCTGAACATAACGCCTGAGTGTCGTGATTTTATTGTACATTATCCGTGGCCAGGTAATGTGAGACAATTAGAAAATGTATTAACAAGATCGGCTTCATTGCTTGAGGGGAATGAAATTGAAATCGAACATTTACAGCTTCCTGCTTATACTCGTGAACACGGTTATTTAGAGCAAGGGTTTGAAGGAACGTTAGATGCGGCCGTTAAAAAATTCGAAGCTGATTTACTACGCAAGCTTTACCCAGCCTACCCAAGTACAAGACAATTAGCTAAAAAACTGGGCTTAAGTCATACAGCTATTGCTAACAAATTGCGAGAGTATGATATTAACAAGAAAAAAGTTAAAATCTAATCAATACCAATACTTGTTGTTTTATAGGCCAATAAACTCAATGGAATAGGTAGGGAACTTGTCGGGGTATAATTGTGTTAAGGCAATAAGAAAATGATGGGTAAATAGTAATAAAAAAGAGATCATAGATCTCTTTTTTATTAAAATAACAATTAATAGAGTGGGTATAACTAACCTATTAATGCAATATTCTTGCGCGGATAGTACCATCAATTGCTTTTAATGCTTTAAGTGCTTGGGCACTGTCAGCAGATTCAATATCAATAACCACATAACCAATTTTATCATCAGTTTGTAAGTACTGAGCAGCAATGTTAATACCGTGTTCGGCAAACGCTTGGTTAATTTTCGTCAACACACCCGGTTGGTTGTGATGAATGTGTAATAATCGACTAGCATTCACGTGCTGAGGCAGTGATACTTCAGGAAAATTAACGGCGGATAAGCTTGAACCATTGTCTGAATATTTGGCTAATTTACTTGCTACTTCTAAACCAATATTTTCTTGGGCTTCTTTAGTACTACCACCAATATGGGGTGTTAAAATAACATTATCAAAGCCACGTAATGGTGAGACAAACTCATCATCATTACCTTTTGGTTCAACAGGGAATACGTCGATGGCAGCACCCGCTACTTTTTTCTGAGATAAAGCGTCTGCTAACGCATCAATGTCTACAACAGTTCCACGAGAAGCGTTAATAAATACGGCCCCTGATTTCATTGCTTCAAATTGAGCTGAACTAATCATGTATTGTGTTTGTGGTGTTTCTGGCACATGCAAGCTCACTACATCAGATTCAGCAAGCAAAGCATCTAATGACGCTGCTTGACTTGCATTGCCTAATGGAAGTTTTGTTTCAATATCATAAAAACGTACGCGCATTCCTAACGTTTCAGCCAAAATGCCAAGTTGTGTACCAATATGACCGTAACCAATAATACCTAAAGTTTTTCCGCGAGCCTCTACTGAACCAACAGCTGATTTAAGCCATTCTCCGCGATGTGCCTTGGCGCTCTTTTCAGGGATGCCGCGTAGTAGTAATAAAGTTTCACCAAGTACCAATTCAGCAACTGAACGAGTATTTGAAAACGGGGCATTAAAAACAGGGATGCCTAATTCCTGTGCTGCCACGGTGTCAACTTGGTTAGTACCAATGCAAAAGCAACCAATAGCGACTAATTTTTTTGCATGACTTAATACTTCAGCAGTTAATTGAGTTCGCGAGCGAATGCCAATAAAGTGTGCATTTGCAATTTTTTCAATTAAATCAGACTCATTAAGTGAGGTTTTAATATACTCGATGTTCGAGTATCCTTTTGCAGTAAGCTCGTCAAGGGCACTTTGATGTACGCCTTCAAGTAATAAAATCTTAATTTTGTCTTTTGCTAATGAGTTTTTATTTGTAGTCATAATGGGTCGCTTCGCTCGTTAAGTTAACGCTTATATTTTTGAACACGTGAATCTTAGTCATTTTCTTGTAAAAATACGTTTAGATGGCTAGATACCTATAATTCCAGTAAGATAGCATATAGTGTATAGACTCTAAAGTACTTATTTTACCTAAATGGATAAAAAGCGTTCAACGTTAGATGAAAATACACAGGTATATATTTTAAAATTATATTCGAGAGTTTACTCGATAATGGTTACATCGTTTTCTGACCCTAAAATCAATATATCAGCGCCTCGCTGTGCAAATAAGCCATTAGTCACTACGCCAACAATTGCGTTAATATCAGCTTCTAATTTCTTTGGGTCTATAATTGATAAATTGTGAACATCTAAAATCACATTGCCATTATCAGTCATTACGCCTTGGCGGTATTCAGGATCTCCCCCCAGCTTGACTAGCTCACGGGCTACATAACTTCGTGCCATAGGAATAACTTCTACGGGTAATGGAAAGGCACCAAGAAGTTCAACTTGTTTAGAATCATCAGCGATACAGATAAACTTTTTGGCAACAGCAGCAACAATCTTTTCGCGAGTTAGCGCAGCGCCACCACCTTTTATCATGCTCATATGTTTTGTTATTTCATCTGCACCATCAACATAAACATCTAATGTATCAACATTATTTAGGTCAAAAACTTCAATACCATGTTCTTTCAGCCGTTTACTTGATTCTTCAGAGCTAGAAACAGCACCTTCAATTTTGTTTTTTATTGTCGCTAAAGCATCAATAAAATGATTAACTGTTGAGCCTGTACCTACGCCGACAATTGTATCATTTTCAATAAATTCTAATGCCTTAATTGCTGCTGCTTTCTTCATCTCGTCTTGAGTCATTGGTATGCCTTAAAAAAGTAATGTTTATGACTTGAATTAATGAGGTGGATTATAGCAGTAGCGATGTAAAAAAACATTAAGTCTTATGGATGAAAATTGCATTTTATAGTGCGTGATGGTGTAACTATTTTGGGGAGTGGAATATCCCAAGTCTCACTGGGAATCTTTGCTATTTGTTGGCAATCATGAGCAACACCAATAACAGATAGTATATTAGTTTTGTTTTGAGAATATTGTTTATACCAGTTTGCTAACGTTCTATCATAATAACCTCCCCCCATTCCTACTCTTGCGCCTGTAGAGTCAAAGGCAACCAAAGGAGTTAATATCAAATCTAGTTGTTGAATTGGTTTTATGTCTCTAACATCGAGCTTGGGTTCTTTAATATTGTACTGGTTAACCACCATGGTTGACTGAGGGGTATAGCGTAAAAATAATAAATTCCCTTTAGAAAAAGGATGAACAACGGGTAAATAGATATGTTTATTTTGCTGCCAACACCAACGAATAAAGGGTTTAAGATCCAATTCACCGTTATTGGCCAAATATAAAGCAATGTGTTTGGCTTCTTTTACGGCGATATCATTTTTTAATCTTAACAATAATGCTTCGGCGGCTTCTTTTTGAAATGTTGTGGTAAGTGACTTTCTTTTGGCACGTAATGTTTCTCTAATTGACGCTCTAGTATAGAGTTCAGTAGGTATTAATAAAGGATTGTTCATTTTTTTCTCAATCTAAAAATAAAGGTGGATGTGTCGATAACCCCACTGAATACTAATCAAGTGCTAATTAAGTATTACTTGTTGTAGTTGTATCATCGGATAAATTCTCCCAAAACCTTGATTTAAACCCTAGCAATAAAATAATCAAACCAATCCCAATACTAAATAAACTAATTTGAATATACAGTGAAGGTATTTGAGACACATTGTTTGGATCATAATTACCGGCTAATAAACCTGAAATGATATTCCCAATGGAGTAAGTCAAAACAAATATTCCCATCATTTGTCCTGCAAAGCGTTTAGGGGATAATTTGCTCACTGCGCTTAAGGCTACAGGGCTCAAACATAGCTCACCAACAGTATGTAAAAAATAGGTTGCTACTAACCAATAGGGGGCAACTTTCATTCCAGAAGCAGCATGTTGTGCAGCAAAAAACATAACAAAGAAACCACTTGCCATAATAATCAAACCAACAGCACATTTTATTCCATAAGATGGACTAACTAGCCTCTTTCCTAAGTTGATCCATAACGCGGCAAAGAAAGGAGATAACAACACGATAAAGAATGCGTTTAATGATTGGAACCAACCAGTAGGTATTTCAAACGAACCCACAATACGATCGGTATAATCGCGAGTAAATAAATTCATTGAAGAACCGGCCTGTTCAAACCCAGACCAAAAACAAGCGGAAGCGACACAAATAATTAATAACGCGACTAATTTTTTCTTTTCAACTACCGACAATGAACTAAAGAAATAAATGGTAGCGTAATAAATAACGAAAATAGCAGAAAATGCGACGGCAACGTATTTAGCAATGGTAACAGGTGCAATGGTTAGCATACCTTGAAATATCATGTAAGTTACTAATATTACACCAGCTAAAAACCCGTATATAATTGTCCAGCTAAGTTTTTGTGCTTTTTTTGATAATGGATAAACGGGTTTTGCACCTATGCCATTAAGATTTGGCATAGTGATTTTGTATTGAATTAATCCTAAAGCCATACCTATAGCCGCAGCACCAAATGCCCAATGCCAACCTTGATTCTCCATTAAATAACCACAAACACCATAACCAATCACTGAACCGATATTAATACCCATATAATAAATGGCGTAACCACTATCACGACGAATATCTTGATCAGAATATAACTGACCTACCATGGCACCAATATTGGGCTTTAATAAGCCTGTTCCTAAAACGACAAAGGTTAAGCCAATTAAAAATGAATAATCGCTAGGTATTGCTAAAATTATATGGCCGATCATGATGATGATTCCGCCATACCATATGGCTTTTTGTCCACCAATCAACCTATCAGCAATCCAACCACCAGGCAGTCCCATAAAATAGACACTACCCGTGTATAGACCATAAATTGCAGCTGCTGAGGCGACGGTTAAACCTAATCCTTCTTCTTGTAGGGTGGCGGTCATAAATAAAACAAGTAACATGCGCATGCCGTAATAACTCATACGCTCCCACATTTCGGTAAAAAAAAGTGTTTTAAGACCACTGGGGTGGCCCAAAAAATCTTTTGTTGATGCTGTTGACATGAAATCTCCGTAAAATCATTATGTTGTATTGATTTTTATTACATTGTGTTGGTTTTTTATTATGAAGGACAGATTTTGCGCATAAATATAGTGCTAAAATAGATTAACAGCCGAAAGTTATACCTGTGCTTGACCTCAATGGCAAGTTTGAATAAATAAGAATATATTAACAATTTTCTTTTATGTAGAGAAATCTTTCCTATGAAGTGATGGCATTGTATAAAATAATTCAATAAACCTAGCCATAAAATCTACATTAGCTTTACTGATTATACTTGTGCAGCTTACCTGATGGTCATTTAGGTAAAGACAAATGCTTTATAAGATTGATTGTAGGTGAATGCTTACTGATATTGGACTATTTTTTGTTATGATGCTGTTAAACTTATAAATAGTTGATTTGAGCATGAATGCTCTACATTTTTTATTCTAACTAAATCTATTTTATTGACTTAGTGAAACCGCATTACAGGAACCTATTTGCGCTACTGATTATTATCCTAAAGAAACTTTTTAATAAAGTAACCCGAATGTTAACTAAGCTTACCTTTCATTTTATTACTTTTGCAATATTAACTTTTTCAACTCACGCTATTTCTACTCAAGTAAGTCAAGCACAGATAGAGCAGTTTAAAAAGTTGCCGGCCTCACAGCAGCAGGCATTGGCAAAAAAGTATGGGAGTTGATCTAAATTCAATTAAAGGTCAATTATCAGCTGGCCAAACTAGTAACTCAAATGAAGTGACTCCTGTTTATCCCAGAAATACAGAATTTGAATATAGTGTTCATAAAACATCTGTATCGCCCGTACCAACCGAATTAGCAAAACCAACTGAAATCAAACCGTTTGGCTATGACGTCTTTGCTAATGCGCCTTCCACTTTTTCACCTACATCAGATATTGCCATTCCTGAAAATTATATTTTAGGTCTTGGTGACCGTATTTCTATCCAAGTGTTTGGAAAAGAAAATATGGAGTTAGAACTGGATGTTAATCGAGAAGGTGATGTTGTTTTTCCATCCCATGGTCCTTTTTCTGTTGCTGGATTGTCTTTCGGTGAAATGAAGAAGTTATTAACAGCTAAGATTAAAGAAAAAATAATAGGGGTAGATGTCGTTATTGGTATGGCCTCTTTACGCTCTATGAGAGTATTTGTTTTAGGTGATGCTTATAAACTTGGTCCATATACTTTAAGTTCATTATCAAGTATTACTCACGCATTATTTGCGGCAGGTGGTATTGATGATATTGGCTCTTTGAGAAATATCCAATTAAAACGCTCAGGTAAATTAGTAACCAAATTAGATTTATATGATTTATTGATTCGTGGCGACTCAACTAATGACTTAATGCTGCAATCGGGCGATGTGGTTTTTATACCGCCAGTAGAAAATATCGTAACGGTTAAAGGTTTAGTCAGAAGACCTTCAATCTATAAATGGATGAAGAGGAAATTTTTCATGATGTACTTAATATGGCAGGCGGTGCACTACCTTCGGCCTATTTGAAATATACTGAGCTAACTCGGGATAGGGTAGTGGTCAAGTAAAACTGGCCACGGATTTGTATTCAAGCCAGTATCTTTT
>DPHE01000046.1 GCA_003521815.1 Colwellia sp. | reverse complement strand
CAAGGAAAATGTAAGCCAAAATTGTTACAGACATACTCCTCAGAGCGACGAAAAGTTGCTTTACAGTTAATAGAGGCCGATAGACAATTATCAAAATTGGTGGCAACTCGCCCAACATCTGACAACGATGCACCTGAGGCTAAAACTAATACGGTTGATATTCAAAAATTCATGGCTAGGCAAAATGGTTTTGTTGCGGGAACATCTATTGAATACAATTCTTCCTATATCTGTACTGGTGCAGAGAATCAGAATTTAGCGAGTGGGTTTAAGATTGGCCAACGATTCCATTCAGCTGAGGCTATTCGTGTAGCAGATGGTGGGCGACAACATTTAGGGCATCTGAATAAAGCGGATGGTCGCTGGCGTATTTTCATTTTTGGCAATAAACAAAACCCAGGAGAAAGCTCTTCTGAATCATACAAGCTTGTAGAATTTATTGCGAACTCTGAATCTTCACCCGTACGAAAATATACACCAGACGCTGCAGACATTGACTCAGTTATTGATATTTATACTGTATTTCAGCAACAAGACTTATCAATTGAAAATATGCCAGACTTTTTATGGCCTGCTAAAGGCAAGTTTGGCTTGAGAGATTACGAAAAAGTATTCCATGCAGAAAAAGGTAATGACATATTTGAGCAGCGTAATATAGAACGATCAAGCGGTTGTATGGTTGTAGTACGACCTGATCAACACATAGCCAATATATTACCTCTCAACGCATACCAAGAATTAACTGCGTTTTTTGATGAATTTATGATTGCGCAAAACCAGTCCTAAAGTGCAAAAATTTGTGGTACGACTCCATCCGCATCATTAAATATAATTACAATGTGCTATAAAACCAACTCACCTTATTAATAAGGTGAGTTGGTTTTTTTTCTAATAAATCTAGCATAACGTTTTTAAACCCACTATTTAATATAACCCGTAAAGTAACATCGCAATTATAGTTAACTAGGGGGTGATATTTGGCCTTAACTTAATGGTATATAGTGAGTATTAAGAGAATACGAGTCTGAAAGTCAACGTTAAGATAAAGCAGAGATATAAATACAAAACTATGGCGCTGTGGGATAGTATAATAATTTTTTATGACGCCCAAGCAAGTGATAAATATAATACTAATTTATTTTTAACGGTGAGTTAATCTTCATCATTCTGTATCATGGGCTACTTCTGACAGAGAAAACTACAGTTCAGTTTGTTATGTTTATAATCAAGTGGGGTAAGGGTAGTTAATGATAGGCAAGCAAAGTCAATTAAATAGCAATTATAACCAGCAAGGTTACTTTGTTATTAGAGATTATTTTACTACATCTGAAATCTCATCACTTAGAAAGGTAGTGTTAAAATTTCATGAGTTATGGACACAAGACAACGCAAAATTCTATCAGGAAGAAGCTTTCAATTCTTCTTTAATTACCGGAAATCAGTACTTAGCATTTGATGATAGGGTGAATCTTTTTAATTTTATTAGTTCACAAAAAATAATGAATCTTATCGATTTAGTGATACCCACTAAGCCAGCGTTTATGAATACTCAATTATTTTTCAATCCAGTTAATCCGCAACAAAAAAACTTCTGGCATCGAGATTGTCAATATGATCATGACGTTGACGTACAAAAAAAAGTCATCCATGAGACTCAAGTATTACACCTTCGAGTCCCGTTATTTGATGAACTCGGTATGGAGCTAGTGCCTGGAACGCATAAGCGATGGGATAATGAAGAAGAATTTAATGTGCGACAAGAAATCAAGGGGAGAGTGAGTAGTGAAAGTCTCTCTACCGGCAAGAAAATCAAGTTAGCTGCGGGCGACTTGTTACTTTTTTCGGCTGATATGATCCATCGTGGTCTATACGGATTAGATCGATTAGCGTTGGATATATTAGTGTTTGATTCAGCAGCCGATTTTGTTGATTATGTTGATGACGATTGTTTACCAGATACCTCAATACTAGCTAAAATTGATGATCCCAGGTTATTTATGAATACTATCCACTTAAAATCAAAGGGGTAAACGTTATTAAAAAGGTTACCTAGCTATTGTAAAGCGAAGTGGCCTTTGTGTTGATGTGTTGCTTTAGAGGATTTAGTACTAGGTATTCTCGCTAATCTCATTTTTATCCAAGTCTTATCACGTTAGTAGATATCACCTAAGTGCTCTATTTGGGTCAGGTAAATTCGTAAATCTAGCTCTACTTGATGGTAGTCACTCATCATATATTGACAGAGTTTGTAAAAAGCTTTGTTATGATCTTTTTCCTTTAAGTGCGCCAATTCGTGTACTGTGATCATAGATAAAAAAGCATCGGGTGATTTTTTAAATAAACTGCCAATACGAATTTCATTTTTACTTTTTAATTTATTACCTTGCACACGAGATACATAAGTATGTAAGCCCAATGCATTGTTAATGACATGAATTTTATCATCAAACTTTATTTGGCTAAGGGGTGAAGATTTTTTCAAATATTGATTTTTAATCTCCATCACATAACAACGTAAGCTTTTATCGTTAGTTACGTTATGAACGTGGGGATATTTATTGAGTAAATACTTTTCTAGGGTATTTTTATCAAGCATCTGTTGTACTTGGTTTTGCACTGTGGGCGAATAAGTGGATAGGTATTTTAAAGGTATTGACATAAAAAGGTGATATTTAAGCGTGTTTATTAAGTTTAATGCCATTATACGTGACTTTCATCAGACTGCTAATTTGTTAAAATTTAGGCGTAGTATCAAGGTTGAAATATGACGAAATAAATAGGGGCAGAACACGTTTTACTGCTGTCAGTACTTCCGTCACTTGTGGCAATTGTCGTTGTTTTATGGTGGGTAACCGATAATTTATTGATGATATTTCACTTGAAATTAGCGTTCTAACCTTTGTTAAGGGTAGATTTATTACATGGACGTCTCTATTTGACGAGTAAAAAAACTCGCTTTAAGGAATAAAAATGAAAACAGTTATTTCAACGATCATGGTAACGATAATTATGGGAATGATTGTCGTTAAATTTTTTTTAAGTAGTGTATTCTCATTATTTGGCTATGCCGTATTACCTATTGAAAGTTTAAAAAGCTTAACGCATTCTAAAAAAGTCGTGCAAAAAATGCAGCACAGGAACAGGGCTAAAAGTGCGAATGTATCGAAGGATTTTATTAAGCGTTCAGGTAAAAAAGTTGCCATAACTGCTGTTTCTTCGGCAACCATAGGTACCGTCGCGGTAATAGGCACACTAACTTATTTAGAAATAAGTCAATACTGTGAAGATAAAAAAGTGCTCAATGAAGAAGCAAATATTTTATTTGATACGGATAAACAGTGTAATATGAATGCTTGCCTTGAACAGGGTAAACAAGACTCATCACATTTTGCCAATGAAGCTTGGCAGAATATTAAAAAAACAAGTTCAGATGTATTAGAGAGTATTGAACAGACAAGTGATGAATTACTAGATCCTAGTCGCAAAGCAACTACTGAGTTAATTGAATCTATTGATGAATGGTTCAATCAAACCTTTAATGAAGCTACTGAGTAATCAGTACCCATCAGTATTTTTAGCTTGCGCCTTAACTCAGTTAGCTCAGTTAGCTCAGT
>DPHE01000010.1:1172-2974 GCA_003521815.1 Colwellia sp. | reverse complement strand
GCATGATGTAACCGCTCTTGAGAAAGGGCGTTAACCAATACCGTCACGACATGCTCTTGCCCCATCAGCTCTTCAAATTTTTTAGGTCGCCATTTTCTCGCTAAAACTTGATAACTCATACTTGATAGCCCATATTATTTAATGCCCTTTACTCACAATGAATAACTTATTATTAATGATTATTTCTAGTTATTCGTTATGAATTATTCGTTTGGTTCAACTGTTCGCTACGTTATTGATTACTCACCATCATATTGAAGAAGTGAATAAGCAGTTAATCCCATGGCAGCTAAACGCTTCTCGCCGCCTAAATCCGGTAACGAAATAACAAAGCCAACGTGTTGAACTTGTGCGCCCACACGTCGAATTAATTTTGTAGTGGCTTCAATAGTACCACCCGTGGCTAACAAATCATCAATAATCAAAACTTTATCATCAACGATCAAAGAATCTTTATGGATCTCTAACACATCTTCACCATATTCTAATTGATAGGCTTGAGCATAAGTATCACGAGGTAATTTTCCAGGTTTACGCACCGGAACAAAGCCTATGCCTAATGCTAGCGCTAAGGGTGCACCAAAGATAAAGCCACGTGCTTCAGTGCCAACCACTTTAGTAAAACCTTGATTTTTATATTTTTCGGTGAGTAGCATTAACGTTAAGGCAAAGGCCTCCGCATCTTCTAACAGGCTGGTTACATCACGAAATAAGATCCCTTGAATAGGGTAATCAGGAATAGTTTTAATGGCACCTTGTAGTTGTGCCAATTGTTGTGTATTCATTTTTATGCTTATACCCATTTAATAATGCCTAATAGGGGTAAAGAATAAAGCAATTTACTGAAAAGTTATAGTCGAACTTGATGGGAAATAATTTTTATAAGGCTATTGAGCTTAAATCGTTATCATTGACCGTATTCATTAACGATTTAACGACTGAGATAAAAGCGGTTTCGTTAAGCGGTTTACTAATAACTCGACTGAACAAGGTAAATTCAGGCAACCTTTTAACCGTCTCTATGCCTTGCGTCGTCATAAAAACAATGGGCGTATTCGCACAAAAAGGTTTGTTTTTGAGGTTTTTACTTAATATTACACCATTCATCAACGGCATAAGGTGGTCAATAATATAAAGATGGTATGGCGTTTGTTGCGCTTTTTCAAAACCATCTAATCCGTTAACTGCGGTAGTTACTGAGTGCCCAAGCGAGACTAAAATATGACTAATAGCATCACGAACACTTTTTTTATCATCAATTATCAAAATATTCATAAAAATCTTTTTTACATTAAAAACAACAAGTTAGAAACAAGTAACAATTCACTAACGATAACCGGACGCATAGTACCTTATCAGCGAGTAATACAAAAGGTTATTGTTGTTATAGGCGCGTTATAAGGTTATTAATTCGTTGTTTACTTTTGTACAAACGCTTCAATTAATTTAACACTCGAGGGTGACATTTGATGATTAACACTACTGTCACTCATTAATGCTAAGACCTGTTCACTAAGTTGCTTCCCTAGCTCAACTCCCCACTGATCATAAGAATTAACTTGCCACAAGCACCCTTGCACAAAAATCTTATGCTCGTATAGCGCTAAAATAGCCCCTAAACAATGTGGCGTAAGTGATTGCATCAATAGTGTATTACTAGGCGTATTACCTTTCATCACTTTATGTGCGGCTAAACGAGAAACCTCTTCTTTACTAGCGCCATTAGCGATCAGTTCATCTTGCGCTTGCGCTAAACTTTTCCCCTGCATTAACGCTTCACTTTGGGCAAAGCAATTAGCCAC
>DPHE01000010.1:0-946 GCA_003521815.1 Colwellia sp. | reverse complement strand
GTAGGAATAATTTCATCACTTTGATGCATTAATTGCATAAAAGCATGTTGCCCATTAGTCCCTTCTTGACCAAAAACAATAGGCGCTGTAGCCCAGTTAAGCTTTTCGCCCTGCTTTGACACTGACTTACCATTACTTTCCATGTCAGTTTGTTGTAAATACCCAGGTAATGCTCTTAAGGCGTGATCATAAGGTAATACTGCCAAGCTTTGATAATTAAGTCCATTACGATTCCATAATCCTATCAGTGCCATTAGTACGGGCATATTTTCATCTAAACGAGCCGTTTGAAAATGTTGATCCATTGCATAAGCACCGGCTTTTAACGCGTTAAAGTGCTCATTACCAATCGCTAAAGCTAGGGGAAGTCCCACGGCTGACCATAATGAAAATCGCCCACCTACCCAATCCCACATAGGTAAAATATTTTTTTCATTTAGACCAAAAGCTTGCGCTTTTTCGACATTACTACTCACTGCATACCACTGCTTAGCGATAGCCTCAGGATCACTTAACTCCGCTAACATCCATGCTTTAATCGCTTTAGCATTAAGTAAGGTTTCTTGTGTGGTAAACGTTTTAGAAATAATCACTACCAAGGTAGTCGCGGCATGTAACGTTTCAAGCTTTTCTGTCACTGCAGCACCATCAACATTCGCTAACACATGCACTTTTAATCCGGTACTATGATATGGATGTAACGCACTTAAACCAACTTTAATACCATAATATGAGCCGCCAATACCTATTGCTAATACATCAGTAAACTTTTCACCTGTTAACCCCGTTAACTTACCTTGGCATACATCGTCAACAATCTGCGCCATGTGCTGCTCAGTTTGTTCCACGTCAATCGCTTCTTTACCTAATACTTGGTGTTTAACACGTGATGGCGCTCTTAATACGGAATGTAACACCGCACGTTGCTCTGTATTATTAATTTTTT
>DPHE01000040.1:20823-25147 GCA_003521815.1 Colwellia sp. | reverse complement strand
AGGGTAAGCCACTTCATAATTATCAATATAACCATCATCAAACGTTATTAGTGCATAACGCCTATTTAACGGTAATTTATGTTCGGCTAACAAGAGTACCTCTTCAAGCGTTATCACTTGAAAGTTTTTCTTAATAAATTGTATTTGCTTTTTGAATTGCTCCTCCGAGCAACTATAAAGATTCGGATCAAATGGTGTTTTTGTACAATCACCAATACGGTGATAATTAAAACAATACAGTCCATTTTCTCTAGTTAGCCACTTATAAGCTTCATAACCAGAACATCGAATAAGTAATGATTTCAAGACAGATTTATTAAGCATTACAGGTCAAATGCTTTGAACATGGGTTTAGGCAACTCAAAGTTACGATACTGATTTGGGTCTTCCGTTTTACCTGCTTCGGCTGCTTTAATAATATTATACATTTCTCTTGATGAAACATAATGAAGCTTATAATTCTGACCATCATTATATTTATCATTGAGATATTCGTGCATTTTTTCTATTGGCCTACCTAACAATATATCCATGTCTTTGTCTTGTGTTCCATGGGTATGTATTTTAATAAAACGCCAGTTAGGCTGATTTTCAACATGTACATTGGCGTTAACCCATAAATCTATACGCTCCGGCGAAGGTGGATTACTGGTTCTAATGTCTGCATTTTCAACACGAGGCATAATCCCAAACTTTCTTTGCTTCCAATTAAGCATTAGTGGACCATTAATCAACATCAAATCACCCCATGGCTTGCCTCCTACTCGTACATTTATGCCTTTGTCATGTGATTTTGATTTTAATGGGTCGTCTTTAACATAGTAAATTGAATTGATTGTTCTTGGTTGAGTAGGGTTTGGTGCAGAAGGGAAGGTTAAATCGGCATAACACCCCGTATTATTAAGTACGATTAATTCGTCATTCACACCACACCACTCACCATTCGGGTGTGAGTTATCAAGACACCAATTTCCATGTATGAAAGCGTATTTGATTTGCCCTGTTGTGGGATCAATTGGTAAAGCGCCATGATTTTCATGAAGTTTTTTTGCAAAAGAGGCTAATGATTGGGTTAAATTATTACTAGTATCGTTTTCATGATGCAAATGAATTTCTATTTCACCGTAGCCTCGATAACACATGTCGGACAATTTGGCCAAGTGCTCTTGTCGATATTCTTCTTCAGGATAAAAGAAGGTATGTTTAGGCGAACAACCATCAGCATCTTTGAATTGTTCTGCCATTGTAGGGTATTGTTCAAACCAACGATCAACTCTTTGTCGCTCTAGCTCTATATTGTCGGGATTTTTCCACTGCGGTTCGTAGTGGTCAACAAAGCAGAACATTATATGTGTTGCTTCTTCGCTCTTATTACAATTTTTTATACTCTGAGTTATTGTTTGCTTCAGATACGAGGGCATCCAATGCAACATATTACGTTGATTGGCCAGATATACAAAAGCAATGAGTGCCACAACTACAATAAACAATACTAACAACATACAACGATATCCCTTTCTAATGTTTTTTCCATATGCTACTTGTTGAACCTGTCCAATAGACTCCGCCTGCTTTTAAGGCGGCCAGATTCAACATCATAAAACTGAGTATAAAATTTGTTTTACCTTTTTTCTTATAAAAATACACATAAAATAGTAGCGTCAACACATAAAAAAATAACTGGCTATAAAACATAAAAATTCCAAACCAGTTCGTACTAAACGCGCTACTAACAAAGAGTGATATTATAAAATAGGGTACAAGCAGCCTGCATACTTTATGAGAAAAAAACTCAAAAAAAACAGGGTTTTTAAATGGATTTAACGTCCACGGTAATATTTGAAATAATTGATAATTACCGGCAAGCGTTCTAACCTTTCTATCAAACTCTTCTCTTAATGTATGTGACCCATTATCAAAGGCATGCGCTTGTTCACAATAAACTACTCTATAATTTTGTTTGATTATCGTTAATGGCCCATACATATCATCTAAAACAATATCGACAGGAAAAACAGGCATTAGTTTAGCTTGCGCCATATAAATAGCACCTGTTACGCCAACAAGTGATAAATATTCACTCTCACATTTACGTATTGCTTTTTCATAGCGCCAATAAAGCCCTGGATCTCCGCCACTCTCTTCTATTTGTAAATTTCCAGTTACCGCACCTACATTTTCGTCATTAAAATAAGGCACCATCTGTTGTAATACATCAACAGCAAAACGCTGCCTGACATCGGCAAACAAAATCAAATCAGTACCAACATGCTCAAGCGCTTTTGATAAGGCATACGATTTACCACGATTATTTTCATAGCGAACTAATTTAACATGACGAAAGCCACTGAGCTTTACTTGCTCACAGGTTTTGTCCGTACAACCATCGGCGACGACTATTATATTTAATTTTTCAGTTGGGTAATCAAGTGCAAATATATTTTCAATACGAGATTGAATAACATCTTCACTATTAAACACACACAAAACTACTGTAATATCAGGTGATTCTTCAGGCATTTTTTTTGTCACACCTTTACCAAACCACTTCGCCATAAACCAGATCATCATGGGATAAAGCAAGTAGGTATAGATTAAAAAACCTAATGAACACCCTAAGATAATGTTTGCCACAAATATATTCTCTGCATAACTAAATTATATTTATTAATGGCGAAATAAAAACGAGCTTAATTGCTTCATATTAGCACCCCATGTATAAATTTTTATTGACTCTCTAATTGCTTGTCCATTCCATGTATTAGATAGGCATTTTTCTATACCTGCTAAAATATCTGCCTCGTTATGATGATTAATCAACACCCCATTATTGTCATTAACCACCTCGGGGATACCACCAACTTTTGTAGCAACAACTGGAACACCACAAGCTAACGCTTCCATAATCACATTAGGAACACCTTCTTGATAACTGGGTAAAACAAGTACGTGACACTTTTGCAATAAATCTACAACTTGATGATGATTGACAGTTCCGTGCACAGTGACACTCTGCTGTAAATTATTAGTGATAATAAGTGCTTTTATGTTATCAATTTCAGGGCCATTACCTACCATATGCAGATGAAAATCACTTCCTGATCCAATCATTGTTTTAACTGCATTTAATAATTCATAGATGCCTTTAGTTTTAATCATGTTGCCAATAAAAATCAGTGATGTTTGATCAAACTTTTCAGCTGACAAGGTGAATTGACTAAAATTCACCCCATTATAAATTGTTTCTACCTTCGCCTTTTTACTTATTTTTTCTACCTCACCCTGTAAAGCTTTGCTAACTGTTATAACACCGTCAGATAAATCAAAACTTTTTTTCAACAAGGCCTTTCTAAAATAATGTTTACTATGAACATTAACATCGCTACCTAAACATTGAATATATAAGCGGTATTTACAAATGTTTTTTAACCACGCACAGGCAAGCCCATCAGGAGAAGCCCAACTAGCTAGTACGGTTTTTGCATTCATTAATTTTAGGATTGGTACAATAGAAATAATAGTTGAAATTACTAAAAAAAAACTATTAAAGCCTCTAAAAAAACCAGGAACATAAAAAAAAGGAAAATAGCAAACATGCTTATAGTCATGACGATCTATTAACTTACCCATATTTTTAAACCATTCCAACCAAGGAACTGGTACTAAAAAATCAACATGATGTTCTTTAGTCAAACATTCATACTGCTGGAAGTTAAAAGTAGCTTTATTGGGCTGCCATGGTAATGGGTAGATACTAGTAAATAATAGTATGTTTTTTTTATGATGATTCATTTAGCTTGATACACTTTATTATAATCATCATAAATTAATGATATTGCATAATTTTCATCTATAAATTTTTTGGCTGATTCTCCAAACTTACGGATTTTTTGAGGTGAGGTGACAATGCTTTGAAGGATTCTTTGTAAACTGTCTACATCTTTAGCTTCATATAACCAACCATTTTTTTCATGAGAAATAATGTCAGGAATAGCACCAACACTAGTCGAAATCACAGGTAAACGATAACTCATTGCCTCAAGAACAGACATAGGAAGGCCTTCTGTGTCTGAGCACATGACTAAAATATCAAAAGCGCTGTAAATATCACACTCTTCAATAACATTCCCATGAAATTCAATTTTCATTCCATCTGCTATTAATTTGTGTGCTATTTGCTCAAGCACCTCTTTTTCACTACCCTCACCAAAAATTTGAATAGAAAATTTATTCGCCTCATTTTTTGACAATTGCGCTAGCGCATTAAATAACATTGGGATATTTTTAAGTGGTATGAGTCGACTAACAACGCCCAGTTTTATAC
>DPHE01000040.1:20396-20649 GCA_003521815.1 Colwellia sp. | reverse complement strand
TTTTCATTTTCATTTTCATTGGCGTACGTTACAGCATTAACACCATTCTTTATCAACTGTATTGGGTCTTCTTTCCAATCATAACGTGTCACAACACTCTTTTTCGCTGACGCTGAAACCGCAACGACCTCTTTGAGATAAAACCGCGCGGCTTTATGTGATAATCTTATCAATTTTTGAGGAGGATCTACTTCCCCATGGATTGTATAAATGACCTTCTTAATTAACAATAAAGGAGAGATAGGCAAGAGAG
>DPHE01000040.1:466-20233 GCA_003521815.1 Colwellia sp. | reverse complement strand
ACGAATCACAGAGGGGGAGTGGATATGAATTATTTTAATCGTTAACATAATACTAACACACTGAACCAAGCGAGATAAAATACCGCCTGTTAGGTTATGTACTTTAATTCCATGCTGCTGGATAATCGCTTGAAAGTCATCATCTGGTTTACCAAAACTGACGATGACAACTCTGTCGCCGTTTTTAAACTGTTCAATTGAAATGTTTTTAACAAATTTCTCTGCCCCTCCAACATCCAAACTACTAACTATATGAGCAATGTTTTTCATCTATTGGTACCTCTGTGGCCAATATTTTCTATTTGCAATGGATAATCAACAAGCATCATTATCTTCCCTTACCAAACAAAACTATTTCTACCGTGCGTACAAGAATAAGCAAATCAAGCAAAAAACTACGATACTTAATATAATAAAGGTCATATTTCAATTTTTCGAATGAGTCTTCCGCTGTAGCACCATAAGGGTACTTTAATTGTGCCCAACCGGTTAAGCCTGGTTTAACATTATGGCGTTCATTATAATAAGGAATGTTTTTAATTAAGCTTTGAACAAACTCAGGACGTTCAGGCCTAGGGCCAACAAACCCCATATCACCACGTATTACGTTATACATTTGAGGTAGCTCATCAATGCGATACTTACGTAAAAAGTTTCCTATTTTTGTAATACGGGGGTCATTTTTAGAGGCCATTCGAGCGCCAAATTTTTCGGCATCTAACCTCATACTTCTAAACTTAATAATATCGAACGGCTCACCATCAATACCTACCCGCTCTTGTAAATAAAAAACAGGTGCACGCAAACCTTCATCAAATTTCATCAAAATAATAGTGATCAACATCACTGGCCAAGTGATAATAAACAGTACTACCGCCATAATGGCATTAAAGAGCCAATCTAAATGGTTTCTCAAATGATTTACAGAGGCAAAACCATTAGAGTAAATCACCCAACTAGGATAAATAAGGTTTACTGCTATTTGTCCTGTTTCTTGTTCGATAAAGTCTAAAATTTCGGTAATTTCGATACCACGAATTTTACAGGCAAACAGATCATCTACAGGTATATTATTACGTCGCTCATCACTGGCAACAATAATTTCATCGATATGGTGTTCTAAAGCATAATTAACCAAGGAACATTTAAGCGTTATACGAGTTTCTTTCTGAATGCCCTCCTCTAAATCACCATCCATAACAATGTAACCGTGCACGAAAAATTTTTGTCGGTCGACATCTCTTCGCATTCTTCTTTCAATTATCGAGGCTCGCTCGCCCGTGCCAAGCACTAAAATCACACGTTTACGAAAACCAAAAAAGTCTACTTGAAAAGTAAAGTAACGAAAGCTAGCAATCAAAATATAACTAACAAGGGAGGCGAAAGCTAAAATTTCAATGGGTAATATATGTTGACCGTATAAGGGATTTATTATGGTCATCAGAAAAAAAGCAACTGCGATACACATAAGCAATCGACGAATGACACTACGAAAATTAATCCTTAATTTAGAATCATACAAACCTAATGAAAAAAATATTAATTGGTTTAATAAAGCGAAAACAATCGCATATATAAACAAATAATTATCTGTTATGAGGTTGCTCTTAATAAAATAAATTATATTATTTAAGTACAACGTCAATGGCAACGCACCAATAAGAAGCATTAATTCAATTAGAATCAATGCTCTACTGGATACTGATAAATCTCTAAATTTTGGACTAGACATTTTTGACTAAACTTCCTTGTAAACTAAACTTCCTTGTAAAAAACACCACACCACAACACAACATCCTCAATAATAGTTGCAACCAAGGAAAATTGCCAATCACCTCTGAAAGCTGATTGTTATTTAGGAAAAAATAGTGTTGTAACATTAACAACCAAAGTGAACGTTTACTTTATCTCCATTAAAAATTATGCATCTAATAAAAAAATATCCTACAATATTAATTCGAAAGGATTATTCGAATTATTCGCAAGAATAATAATATGATAAATTTACTTATACATTTCATGTCTAAAAAGGTATTAACCATGGATAAACGTTTTACCGGATCACTTAAAATGGTCATTGTGCTTTTTTTAGCACAACTAATTACTGCCTGTTCAAGTAATAATGCGTTGCCAACAGCAACATTACATCCTTCTAATACGTCTGATATCAATTCCTATAACTATTTAATTGGTGCCGGCGATGAACTTAATATCTTTGTTTGGCGCAATCCTGAAGTATCAGGCTCATTCATTGTTCGCCCCGATGGCATGATTACCACCTCACTTGTTGAAGACATTAAAGTGGCAGGTAAAACACCCACTGAGCTAGCCCGTTCAATCGAAGAAATATTGGGGACTTATTTAAGAGAGCCGATTGTTACGGTGACTGTAAATAGTTTTGTTGGTCCATTCAGTGAACAAATTCGCGTTATTGGCGAAGCGGCACAACCTCAAGCGATTAATTATACTCAGCACATGACGTTGTTGGATGTAATGATTCAGGTTGGTGGTTTAACCGAGTTTGCTGGTGGAGATGATGCTATTTTAGTGAGAATAGAAGATGACCAACAAAAACAATATAATATTATGATTGATAAATTAATAAAGGAAGGTGAAATTAGTGCCAACGTTGATATGCTTCCAGGAGATATTATCATCATTCCTGAAGCTTGGTTTTAAATATATAAGTTAGACTTTTGTCTGACAAAACGGTACTTATTTAAAGCGGCAGGTTAATAAAGATTATAATTTATTCTAACGATTTAAGGATTAAGGTTTAGAATGCAAAAAATATTTGATGATCTAATAGATTATTTAAAAGGGATTTGGATTAAACGTATATATATTATTATATCAACTTGGTTAATATGCTCTATCGGTTGGGGTGTAGTAGCTATGATGCCAGATGTTTATGAGTCTAAAGCACGTATTTATGCTGATACTCAATCAATTTTAGCTCCCTTATTAAAAGGGCTTACTGTTCAAACAAATCCTAATGTTCAAATCAATTTAATGGTGAAAACATTATTAAGTCGTCCGAATTTAGAACGTATATCACGAATGACTGATCTGGATATTCAAGCTGAAACACCTCAACAATACGAAGAGGTGATACAACGATTAAGAGGTAATATTAAAATTAAAAAACAGGGAAGAAGAGATAATATATTTACCATTTCTTTTGAAGATCAAAACCCTGAAATGGCTAAAAATGTTGTTCAGTCTGCTTTGACTGTCTTTATTGAAAATACCCTTGGTGAAAACCGGACAGATGCCGATTCTGCACAAAAATTCATAAAAAGCCAAATAGCTGAATATGAAAATAGGCTTTCTAGTTCGGAATCTCGTTTAACCAATTTCAAACAGAAATACAGTAATATGCTACCAGATCAATATGGCGGCTATTATAACAAGCTCAACATTGCTAAAGAGCAGTTACAGCTTATTGAACTGAGTTTATTAGAAGCCGAAACTCAGCTTAAATCAGCTAAAGCACAATTGAATACAGGACCAGCTGAATCAAATAATTCTCAAAATAAAATCCAAACATCTAATTCAATTAAAACCAGCTACGATGAGCGTATCGCTGAATTAGAACGTTCGCTGGATTCTTTACAACTAAGATATACAGATAAACACCCCGATGTTTCTGAAGCGAAAAGGCGCTTAGCGTACTTAGAAAAGCAACGCTCTGAAGAAATAGATGACTACTTAAGCATAGCTAGCAATAAAGACGGCAGTACATCAATCACAAGTCAAAACCCTGTTATTCAGCAATTACAAATTCAAATTAATGAATTTGAAAACCAAGTCGCTTTAATAAAAGTTAGAGCTAACGATTATCGTGCTAAGGTAAAAAATCTTGAAAATAAAATCCACGTTTTACCTGAAATTGAAGGTGAGCTTATTGCACTTAATCGCGGCTATGAAATTACTAAAGAGAAGTACGAACAATTGTTAAATCGACAAGAAACAGCTCAACTAGCACAACAAGCCGATGAAACGACTAACAAAATTCAATTTAAAGTCATTGATCCCCCTAGAGCAGCTACAGAGCCATCAGGGCCTAAGCGTATTTTGTACTTCATATTAGTTACTTTTATTGGTCTTGGTACTGGCATAGGCTTGTCATTACTACTTAGTCAATTATCACCTGTCGCCACTTCTGCCTCTCAGCTATCTAAAACCACTGGCGTACCTGTATTTGGCCTTGTGTCAGCAAATGAAAATTTGGGTTTACAAAAATGGCATAGAAAGAAAACCATTGTTTTTGTCATCTCAAACCTATTTTTACTCCTTATTCTTATTATGTTTATGAGTTATTTTTTATTTCCTGATGTCATTCAAACACCATTGAAAAGGATATTTTAAGCCGTGAGTACTATAGAAAAGGCACTAGCCAAACAAAAGCAAGCGGAACAATATAAGAATAACAGTTTACCGCAGAGCCGCGATTCAAAAGCGTCCAAAATTGAATCGCCAACTCATAGTTCCAATATCCCTATATATAAGGTGAAGGTGGGAAAAACTACCGTTCAAACAACTACAATAGATAAAGAAACTATAATATTAAACGGTGAACACTTAACCAAAAAAGGGTTTATATATGCCACGAATAGTGCTCATCATATACAAGAAGAGTTTCGTTATATTAAGCGTAAATTACTAAACAACGCTTTTGGCCCTGCCGCTAAAACATTAAAACATAGCAACTTAATTATGGTGAGTAGTTCCAATTCCAATGAGGGCAAAACCTTTATTTCAATTAATCTTGCCTTAAGTATTGCCCTTGAACAAGACAAAACAGTTTTGTTAGTTGATGCTGATGTTTTAAGGCCAAGCTTGCACCGCGAATTAGAGTTTGAAAGTAAACAAGGCTTACTTGAGTACTTACTTGACGAAGTGCACTCTTTATCTGATGTGATTTATAATACAAACATCACTAACTTGAAGTTAATTCCTGCGGGAAAACCACATCATTTAACTAATGAATTACTCGCAAGTACAAAAATGGCTGCGTTAGCGGAAGAGTTAGCGCAGCGTTATCCTGATCGTATTGTTATTTTTGATTGCCCACCCATATTAGGTGTAACAGAAACCCCTGTCCTTTCTAGTTTAGTTGGGCAAGCGGTGGTAGTAGTTGAAGAATCAAAAACAAAATTAGATGATGTGAAAAGAGCAGTTTCACAGCTTGATGAAGATATCGCTGTAGGTTTCGTTATGAATAAAACAGTTATGTCTAAAAAGGATGAATATGGCTATTACGGTTATGGATATAATAAAAACAATCAATAAAAATCATATCTCAAGCTGCTGTGTAGCAACGCTATTAATAGCGTCAGCTTCCGTGTCAGCAGGTGATTGGCGATTAAAACCTAATGTAAGTTTAGATGAAACCTTTACTGATAATGTAGAGTTAACCTCTATAGAAACCACATCAAGCTTTGTAACGCAAACCATTGCTGGAGTAGATGCAGAATATAAATCTAGTTTGACAACATTACAGCTGTCTGGTGCTTGGATTTACGCTTTTTACCGCCATGATAGTGAACTGAATGATGATTTTCGAACGTTGAATGCCGCTGGTCAACACTACTTTTGGAGCGGTGGCCCTGTGTTCACCGCTAGCGCTAACATAGCAAATATTAGTCAAAATAATGCCCGCAATGGATTAGCTGATTTAGTGTCAGGAAATACTATTGAACAAAAAAACTACTCAACTGGTTTGCAGTATAATTTTGGCAATAGCAGCTATTCAACAACATCATCTCTCAATTATAACATTACTAGAGCCGAAGATAGTATTGGTGATAACAACGGTTTGACGGCTCAGCTTAGTAGTGAAAATGGCAATAGTGCCCGCCACCTATATTGGCAACTGAACGCTGACTATACTAAACGGAAGCAGCAATATACTGATAATGATGGTGAGAACTACACAGTAGAAGCGCTTTTTGGCGCCATTACTTCTTGGAATTTCAACCCTTTTTTACGCTACTATGATGAAAGTATTCAGGGTACGGGAGTTAACCTGAATGTAAATACAACCTCATCTTGGGGGCCAGGGATAAGATGGTTAGCTACCCCCCATATGATTATTGATCTTTCCTATAATTTTGTCGCTGATGACACAGTAAGTGATGACTATTTTGATACGTCCATACAATGGGATCCTTCTGCTAGAACGTCTTTAACATTCAGTTATAGCCAACGTTTTTTTGGTGACTCTTACAATCTAAATTTTAAACATAACACCAAACGACTTACTAATTTAGTTACCTATAATGAGAGTTTAGAAGTCTTTGATAGAAACTCTTTTCAAGAAGTCTCTACTGACGATGTTCAATTAGTCGAAAGCAATGAATACTCACTAAATAAACGTTTAACCTGGTCATCTCAATTACAATTATCAAAAACATTATTTGGCGTAAATGTTTCAACAAATGAAAGAACGAGTTTAGAAACCAATATAGTAGATGACACTTTGGGCGCAAACATAAATGTGACGCGTACCATCAGTCCCAAAAGCAACTTATCGTTATCAGCAGCGTTTAACTATTCTATTTATGATAAAGAAAACCCTGCAGGTAGTCGCCAAGAAGACTATTACCGCACTATCTCAGCAATTTTCACAAGAAATCTAGCTTCTTCTTTGTCTTGCAATTTTACGGTACAACATGTGAATCGTGCTTCTACTATTGACCGCTTTAGTTACGATGAAGCACGCGTAATAATCAATATAATAAAAGAATTTTAATATGTACGAAAGTTACTACGGCTTCACTGAACGTCCTTTTCAATTGAGCCCAGACCCACGGTTTTTCTTTGCCACTAGCCATCATCAACGTGCTTTGTCTTATTTACAATATGGCTTAAATCAAGGAGAAGGGTTTATTGTTATTACTGGGCCTATTGGTACAGGAAAGACCACCATAGCACGAAATTTATTAGCAACTATTGGCGATGAAAAAATTGTTGCCGCGCAATTGGTTACTACTAAATTATCACCCGATGAGTTATTGGAGTTGGTTGCTGCTGAATTTAAGATCCCTCTTAAAGGAAACAGTAAAGCCGATGTACTTCGTAGCATTGAAACCTTTTTAATTTCACTGCATAAGCAGGGTAAACGAGCATTACTGCTTGTAGATGAAGCTCAAAACTTACCTCCTGAAACTATTGAAGAGCTGAGAATGCTTTCTAATTTTCAGCTTGATGACAAACCGCTCATTCAAAGTTTCTTACTGGGCCAAGAAGAGCTTAAAGATATTATTCAAGCGCCTAATATGGAGCAGTTTAGACAACGTATCATCGCTTCTGCTCACCTAAAGCCACTGAGTATAAAAGAAGTAAAAGACTACATAATTCACCGCTTACAGCAAGCTGGCTGCAAAAAAGAGTCTTTGTTTTCAGACAAAGCATTTGAAGCTATTCATCAAAAAACGTTAGGCGTACCTCGTAAAATTAATATTTTTGTTGATCGCTTATTACTTTTTGGATTTTTAGAAGAGTTAACGTGTTTTGGAATAGATGCTATTAATGAAGTCGCGTTGGAAATGTCGGGTGAGCTCACAGGCTCATTAAGCTCTCAAATATTACAGAATGATCAAAATAGTACATCAAAATCGCAACAAGTGGCGATAGCTCCCAATGAAGATATCGAAAATATTAAAAATATTTTAAAAGAAGTTGAAGAAATACTAGAGAGTAACATTAAGCAAAAAATAAAAATGACACGTTATGTTGATAAACTACTTAAACAGAAGAGTCGTCAACATGCCAAAGAACAAATAGAAGAAGAATAAAAATACGGGTAAAGTTAATGTTATTAGCCAATAAAAACACCAGCTTAATTAGCTGGCGTTTTTCGGTACAGAATAAGTACTAGGCTTTATTTCTTCTGTTAAAGCAAAATAAACCCGACATCATCATAAGAATCAATGTTGCAGGCTCTGGCACCTGTACGCTTGGAACAGATGGGTCTTTTGCCCAAAAACTAAGATTTGATAGCCCACTACCAAGTGTTTCACTAATATCCCAAGTTCCGGTAAAAGCAAAGTTATAATCACCGGCCAATGCTGGATCTAACCCTAAATCAATTACGTTGAAGTTATAAATAGCAAAAGCATTCCCTGCTTTAAAAATAATGGCAACCTGATCAAAAAAATCACCACCGACTAAATCAAGTAACCCTGTCGGATTTTGTGCTGGTGGAGTGTAAACCCACTGTCCTTTAACCGCCTCACCACCAAAACAAGATGTATTATCCTCATCACCCGTTTTACAATGATTTAAAGTAACTAATTGCTCATGATTATAAGTTAAAGTACCATCTGAACTTACTCCACCTTCAAATCCTGATTGCTCTTCTTTACCCACTAATATCCAACCAGGATCATCTTCAGCACCATCACCATCGAGATCTAATAAATCAACATCATTAACAAATGCACCAGGGCCATCCCACCAAGCATTATAATCTTCTTTATTTAACCAGCCATCCTCATCATAACCCAAATTTTGGATTGGTTTATCAAAAGCACTATTATTACCTTCAAAAGCCCCTAAACAGTCACTAGCATTAGCAACCAAAGGCATTTCAACGCTAACACCATCTAACAATTTAATGGTATTAATTTGTACATCAATAGTCTGACATTCATTAATCAGCTTTTTCGCATAAACGTTAAGGCTTGTTGTCACTAGTAGGGTCAACAGTGCACCTTTAATGGCAAATATCATGAAAATACTCTCCTTTAATTAATAAGTAAATAAATAATCGAAAGTTAAAATTTAATTTATTTATTACTGCACAATTCAAGCCATAAAATAAAAAGCAATTAATACATGTAGTTAAAAACTTTTGTAAATTAGGTTGTAAAAAATACTGACAGTATTTTTTACAACCTAAATAACCTATAACGACTCCAAGCGAGTTAACGCTAACGCTTTGTCTGGAAAATCATACTGAACTGCTTGTTTAAGCAAAACCTTCGCTTGTTCTTCTTGATTAAGCATAAGTAAAGTTTCAGCTAAACGATAAAGTAAGGTGGGTTGTCTACTATCACGGGCATGAGCAAACCTTAAGTGGGACAAACCTTTTTGAGGCTGATCATTTTGTACTAATAACCAGCCATAAGTAGCTGCTATCGCTGGAGAAGCTGAATCAAGTTCAAATGCTTTTGCCGCGTATGCTAGCGCTTTATTTTTGTTCTGACGATTAATAATAGCTAACTGCCTGAAGGCCCGTGCGTCTTGATATTGCTCTGCTAAAATTGAAAAATGCAGTGCTGCTTCAGCATTATGTCCGGTATAAAGATACTCTAAAGCAAGTGTCCATCGAATATTGTAATTTTCATATTGCTGTAGATGGCTATTAAGTACATGAATACCTTCTTCTGTTAGATTATTATTTTTCAATAATTCAAACAAACGATACGCATAAATGGGGTATGGATACTTGCTGTAAAGTATTCTGCCGGTTTGAATCGCACTTTTATACCACTTCAACTGTTCATAGGCCTTTATTTGCAATATTAATACTTTCATATCAGCATTATCGGCCAGTGGTTCCAACAATTTTAGCGCTAACCGTCCTTGTTTAAGATTAAGCAGCCATTGAGCGCGAACTAATTGTACCTTTTTACTTTTCGGATTAATAATTTCAGCATTCTCTAAAGATTTATGCGCTAATTCATAGCTCCCACATTGCATATAATTTTCTGCAACTGAAGCGAGCTGCTCATCGTTTTCTAATGATAATCCTCGCCAAATATCAAGCACCGCTACAGCACTATCGCACTGCTTTAAACTCACATAAGTAGCGGCTAATCCTGATAAAAAACGGACATTAAGTCGATTATTTATTCGCTGAGGTAATAGTAAATCTAGTGAGGCTTTACCTTGCCCTAGTTTTATCAAGTTATCAGATAAGCCGAGTAAATTATCTAAATCGTTTGGGTTTAATTGATAAAGTTTTTGCCGCCAATGAACGGCAATGGCTAAGTTATTCACTTGTTCTGCTAAAGTGGCAAGCTTAGTAATAACAAAAGTGGATTTTGGTGCCTTTTTATACGCTTGGTTTAACAACTCAGCAGCTAAATTAATCTTACCTTGCTGTAAATAAACATAATGTAAATTAAGATAAAGTTGTAACATTTTAGGCGCTAGGCTAATCGCTTTTTTAAGTTTACTTTCTGCTTCCTCACTTCGTCCAGTGCGTAAATCAACACCAGCAGATAAGCTTAGATATATGGGGTTATTGGTGTCTTTTTCTAATAGTGTACTAACCACGGCATTTGCCTGTGTTAATTGTAAGTCATCTAATTGTAATTGTGCTAATAATAAGGTCAATTCATCGGAAGCAGCTCCTTGTTGATACAACTGCTCTAATAATGTTAAAGCTGCAGATAAGTTGTTAGTCGCTAATAATAGTTTAACTTTATATTCAAGTAATCTATTATCCTTTGGAAACACCTCAAGTGCCTGTTCTACTTTTATTAATGCTGAAAAGTGATCTTTAACCTTTACCAGCCCACTAAGGTGTAGCAACCAATATTCTATTGACTTAGATTCACCATCATAATGCTCTAATATTCTTAAGGCCGTATTATAGCGTTCAAAACGAGTATCAAGCTCAGCCACCATTAAGTGACTTTGCTCATGTCCCGGATATTTTTGAGCATAAAAATTTAAATGCCCATAGGCATTTTCCCAGCTTTCTTGGATATATAAACTCGTTCCCAAAATAAGTCGGATAGAGGGATATTTATTTAAATCTTTTTCATCTATTTTACTTAAGTAGGCAGATAAGTTTTTGGTTACTTTAATCGCATCATTTTTCTTATTCAATTTAACTAAAACCAAAGCATATAAGAGGTTGGCGTTAGGATAATTTGGTGATAGATCTAAAACATAGCTAACATGTTTTAGAGCTTTTTCAGGCTCAGATTCAGCAATATATATTTCGGCTAATAACAACCTTGCTCTTAAGCTACTTTTATTAATGGCCAAACTTTGCTCTAAGTATTTTTGAGCTAAAGATAAATCACCTTTTTTGAACAAAACATCACCTTTTAATTCTAAGGCTTCTGCATTTTGACCATCTAATTTGAGTACTTTATTCAGCTCGATGTCACCTTGAGTTACATTACCAAGTTTAAGTTCAAGCATTGCGTTGCCAAGATAGCCTGTCGGTTCTGATGGTGCAAAACGTATTGCACTCTCATAGACATCACGCGCTAATTCAAATTGATTTAATTCTAGATAAGCTCGTCCTCTCAGCGCTAAAATTTCAGTCTGATTTACTGAAGTTTTAACATCCTGCTTTACCACCTCAAGTAATGCATCAAACTCGCCTTGATACAATAATGACTGACCTAAAGGAATAACTATTTGGCTTGTATCTGCACCATCAATAATAGCTTGACGAAATTGATTTTCCGCGTCTTCAAATTTACGCGAAAGTAAAAAAGCCCGTCCTAACAAAATACGCGACGATAAATGTTTTGGATCTTGAAACATCGTTTCTTTCAATAAAACAATAGACCTCCCATACTCTTCTTGATGAAAGGCTGTGAGCGCATCCTCATAAAGCTTATCGCTCTTTTTGGCATAAGCAATATTTATAGTCATAATGACAGTAATGACACAATGAAATATTCTGTTTAATGGTGCCATTTTTTATTTTCCAAAGATAATGTAATAATCGAGTTCAGGTTAACTATTAATAGTTAATTCGTACTTTTCAATTAGCGAATACAACGTTGGCCTAGTAACCCCCAAAAGCTCAGCAGTTTTAGACATATTTCCCTCAGATAGTGCATAGGCCTTTTGAATCGCGATTGATTCGGCCTGCTCTCTTACCGTACGTAAGTTTAATGATAGTTCATAGTTACTATCATTGTAGTCAAAGAACCCTAAATCAAACGCAGTGACTTGCACTCCGGTGCACATCACTACAGAAGATTTAACTTTATTTTGTAATTCACGAATATTTCCTGGCCATTTATGAGCCTTAATAGCATTAATCGCATCAGCAGAAAATGATTTAGCATGACTTTTATACTCAGTAGCATAAAGTTGAAGAAAATATTGAGCAAGAATTAAAACGTCTTCATCTCGGTCACGTAATGGAGGAATATTTAGGGTGATCTCGCTTACTCGATAAAACAAGTCTTCTCTAAACTCTTTGCTCGCAACCATTTCCTCTAAATTTTGATTTGTTGCACAGATAACCCTAACATTAACGGGGATTTCTTCTCTGCCACCTAGTCGTTCAATTATTTTTTCTTGTAAAAAACGTAGTAGTTTAGCTTGTAAGTTGAAGGGCATATCCCCTATTTCATCCAAAAATAAGGTTCCCCCTTCTGCACATTCTATTTTTCCTTTAGTCGTTTTATGGGCACCAGTAAATGCCCCCTTTTCAAAACCAAATAATTCACTTTCTAATAATGTTTCAGGAATCGAGGCACAATTAATAGCGATAAAAGGCTTGTTTATTCGATCGCTTGCAAGATGCACAGCTTTAGCGGCTACTTCCTTGCCTGTGCCACTTTCACCTAACAATAATGCCGTAATATTTGTTGGTGCAATACGCTTTACCATGGTACATAAACGTTCAACTGTTTCACTATTGCCAATAATACCAATATTACTATCGGTAACCGCACGCATTGTTCGGTTTTCACTCTCAATGTTTGCTAAAGTCAACGCACGTGAAATAATGACATTAATCACTTCTGCATCAATAGGTTTTTGATAGAAATCATAAGCTCCAGCAGCAATGGCCTTTAATGCATTAGTTCTATCTTCATTACCGGTAATGACTATGATTTTTGTGTGTGGTGCTATAGCAAGAATTTCTACAAGTGCTTTTAACCCCTCACTCGCATTGGCGGCATCTGGCGGTAAGCCTAAATCTAAGGTAACAACCTTAGGTTCATGACGTCTAACTGCGGCGATAGCTGCTTCCCTATCTCCAGCGAGAATGGCGCTGTAATCAGACAAGCTCCATTTCAGCTGTTTTTGAATTCCTTTATCGTCATCAACAATTAATACTTTTTCCATTAGAGGCTTTTCCTAATTATTTATATTGCTAACTTATTTGTCAGACTGAGGTCTAACATACCGTTGTAGGGCATAATTTATTGCGACTTTACACGGGTAAGCAAATAATCATTTTTGTTCCTTGCCCTTCAACGCTTTCAACCGTCAAGCTACCTGCGATACTTTCAAAAAACTGCTTTGCTTCAAAAACACCAATTCCCATACCTGCATTACCTTTAGTTGTATCAAATGGTTTAAAAAGTCTCGATTTAATAAAGCTTTCAGACATTCCACAACCATTATCACTTACGACAATATTTATGTGATCTTGCTGCTGCTCTAAGCCTATTTCTACCCAACCAGTATCTGATGTCGCTTCTTGTGCATTTTGAATTAAGTGATTTATCACTGAAAAAAAACGTTCATAATCTATGGTCGTTAAGCATTCATCTTTATTTGTAATCACAACCTGTGGCTGCACTACGTTTCGTTGTGCAGCCACTCGCTCAATAATATCACCAAGATCAACGCTTTTACTCGTTGATTGTGCCGCGTGCTTATTGCTTAATTGCGCTAATACTTTTGCTAATCGCTGTGTCGCTGATTCAACCGTTTCAAAAACATCATCAACAAATTCTTTATTATTTCGATGTTGTATCGCGTTAGAGGTTATGAGTGCTAATTGTGCTTGAACATTCTTCAAGTCGTGCACTAAAAAAGCAGACATTTGATTAAATGCATCAAACTGTTTCGATTCGGCAAGCTTATCGTTGGCTTCATTCAAAGAAATAAAGTTACCTAATTGTTTAGCGATAGCAAAGAGTAGATCTCTATCTTCCCAATTAAGTTTATTTTCCTCTTCACTATTTGAAAGTATAAAGAAACCGTAGAAATTTTTGCCTATAAAAATAGGCACCAGAATATTTACACCAACGATATGCCACATTTGTGGATCAATATATAAACCAGGATATAAGAGCGAATCTTCGATATATTCATTGATATCAATAATCCAGCCTTGATTTTTGGTAAAATGCTCAATTAACATTAAGTCTTTGTCAAACGACTCATCTAATTCTATGCCATCACTATGCTTTACCGTGAATCGATTATTACCATTGGCTTTTAATATCACACCGCCAGTAGCACCAACTTTAGACATCATAATTTGCAATGACATTTGACAATAATTTTCAGCACTCGCCGTTTCTATTTGACCAATAAGCTCTAGCCATTCTTCTCGATACTCATATTTATTCGCAAAGAAATGTTTGGAGATAAAAACTTTTACCTGACGGCGAATCGTTTCAGTAATAAGTAATACTGCAAGTACAATACTGCCAAGAATGAAAAAACCAAAACTAACGAGTTGTCCCCATTCTCCACCCAAATAGTTAATTAAATAACCCGCTACAGCCATTAATAATAAATATAAACCCGCGATCATTAACATTGAGCTATAAAAAACTACATTGCGCGATACAAATATTCGAACAGCACCTTCTTTAAACCGTCGAATGCTTATCAATAATAACGGAACAGCTAAAGCTGATAAATATCCTCTGATGTACCAAAAATCAAATTCAATACCTCCAACCATTGTTGCTTGAGCGTAAAGTACAAAATCAAAGACTGCAACACTTCCTAAGGCAATAACTAACGGAGTAATTGATCTTTTTGCTTCAACATTCCCACCTCGATAAATTTGCTCAAGTAGCACTAAACTGGTCAAGTTGAGTAAAACAAAAAGTAAAAACAAATATTCGTAAGAGAAACCTAACGTATAACTTGTACCCCAACAAACAATAGAGGAGCCACACCAAAACAGTAGATACTTAACAATTATTCTGTTCTTTAAAATCTCTTGAATACTACCTTTTTCAATATTAAAACTTAGAATTAATACAGAAAATGTGGCTATTTTAATCACATCAGCCAGCATCGCCCACTGCACAGAAAAACCAATATATATTTGTAAAGCCGCAGCAATGTTAGTGCCGCCAGCGATTAAAGAGCTGAAAAGTAACCACCTAGCAATACCAGACTGGTTATGTGCAGCAAGAATCAGTAGAGAAAATATGACATAAGCAATACTAGCAAAACTGTATCCCCAAATACCTACAGTATACATTTCCATAAATTAACGTTTTATTTCCTGAGCAATATTAGATTTAGTCTTTGAATGAGTAAGTAACTCTGTTAGTACAGGCACAAATAAAAAACTGGATATTGCAGAGACACAAAGACCTGATATAAGCACAATACCCAAAGGTTGCCATAAGCCTCCACCATATAAGGTTAAGGGTATAAGCCCACCAATAGTGGTTAGTGTGGTTAATAATATTGGTGTAAATCGTGTTGCACTAGCCGCGAGCACTGATTGCTTTTTAGATAAACCTTCAGCCAAATTTCTATTCGCGCAATCGATTAAAATAATGGCATTGTTAACAACAATACCAAATAAACTAATTAAGCCAACAAAAGCCATCATAGAAAAAGACAAACCGCTTAAATACAAGCCTATAATGGAGCCTGCCATAGCAAAAGGTATTGAGCTAAAAATTATAAGTGGCTGTATAAACGATTTAAACTGCAACACTAAAATAGCAAAAATACCAATCGCGGTTATTAACATTATTTGTGTTAAACCCGCAAATGACTCCTGTCTAGACTCTTCTTGACCTCCCAACGTGTAATACATTCCCATGGGTAAATCATATTGCTCGATATAATGAATAAATTCTTCCGTTAAGGTTTTAACGGAATAACCTGAAGCCACATCGGCCGACACTTTTGCCATACGTAATTTTTGATGATGAAAGTAATCCGTTTGACCTTTCTGTAACCTAATATCGACTACCTGCATCAACGGAATTTGCTCTCCTGTTAAACTAGTGACATAAACATCTGACAAGGTATTAAGATCAGGGTTTTTATTGCGCACTAATATTGGATAATTTTCACCATTAATATCATTGAACCGTCCAATATAAATACCAGATACAATAGACTGCAGGGTTTTATCTAACAGGTTTATATCGATATTTGATAAACCCGCTTTATCATAATCAATTTGCAGATTCAATTCAGTATTTGCTACACCTATAGGGTTGTCAATATTAATAACACCTTCTGTGTTGGCCATTTTATTCGTTAAATCATTAGCGACTTGTTCTAGGTCACCTAGTGACTCAGAAATAAGTCTAATGGCTATAGGCTGATCTGTTACCGGTCCTTGCGTAAACTCTTTCACCGTTATTTTAGCTTGTGGCCACTGACTAAATTCATCTCGTAATACACTGACTAACGAGGTGATTTTTTCGGGATCGTATTTTTTTAACACAACCAATACTTGACCATATTTTTCAACACCCCGCTTTGGTATTTCGTTATAGTAAATTCGAGGATTTGAATTACCAACGTTAAGTGCTATTTTCTCAACTAATGGCTGTTTTTCTATAAATAGTGTCATTTTCTGCATAACACTATTAGTAAAGCTTAATGATGAATTAGGCGGTGCCTCAACATTGATTAATAACATTGATTTTTCAGCTTTGGGAAATAAGCTTAAACCTACTTGATTAAAAAGTGACAACATAGCAAGTAAACTAGCCACAGCAACCACAATAACAAGCCAACGAAATTTGAATAATTTCAGTAACCATGATGAATAAATAGTTTCGGCAAAATGATTGATGTAATGTTGTAATGTTTTGACTTTTGTTGGCTTTAAACTAAAGCTTTTACTGGCTAATAAAGGTAGAGCAGTTAATGACAAAAGTAATGATGCTAACAATACTAATACTACGGTAACAGGCATTGAACGGATAAAATCGCCGGTATCACTAGCAATCATTAGCATAGGAAGAAAAGCTAACATGGTAGTAACCGTGCCACTAACTGATGCCCAAGCAACTTTCTTAGTGCCATTAATAGCTGCCTCAACCATATTTTTTGCTTTAGCTTTTTCTCGATGAATACTTTCCGTCACCACAATAGCATCATCAACCAACAAGCCTAACGCGATAATAAAACCAACTATCGACATTTGCTGTAATCCAAAACCAGTAAAGTCTAACCAACCTATTGCGATAAGAAACGAAAGTGGGATCACAATAATTACCACCAATGACTCTCGTAAACCTAAAAACAATAACGCTAATACACCAACTAAAATAAGCCCTTGCCAAAGATTGTTAAAAAAGCCATTAACTCTACTTTCAACACTATCCGCCTGCTCAAACAATACGTCTATTTTTATTGCCTCTGGTATTGTTTTTTTAAATAGCTCCAGTTCTTGCTGAATAGCTTTTGTTAACGAAAAAATATTACTATCGATTCGTTGTTCAACCGTAACAAATATTACTGGCTTTTTATCAAAGTAAGCTAAATAACTTGGCTCTTGGCTAGAAAAATCAACTGCTGCAACATCTTTAAGCCGTATCAAAAAGTCATCATTGGACACAATAATCGTATTTTCTAATTGCTCAAGTTTTTCAAAGTTACCACTCGCTTTCACATTGAACCGACGAGTATTCGCGTCAACAAAGCCTGGGGTAATATTTATTGCCCGCCCCTGTAAAGCCTGTATGACTTGAGTAGTAGAAATACGGTGGTGTAAAAGTAAATCTAAATTAAGATCAACAGAGACAACTTGCTGTGGATAACCCCATATGTCAGCTTTTTTAACACTATCTATCGTTTCTAAACGCTTCTCTAATAACTTTGCATAAAACTCCATTTGTTTGTAATTAGTTGGCTCTGTCCACAAAGCAAGCTGAACGATGGCTACCGCAGTAGGTGTTGCTTTTAATACTAATAAATCTTGTACGCCATCGGGTAATGATGGCTTCACAGAAGAAACCGCCAGTTGTACTTTATTAAAGGCTAGCTCAGGATCTGAGCCATAATGAAAGGTAACTTCAAGCCGAGCGCCACCATTTTTTATTTGAGATTCAATTTTTTTAATATTATCAATATCTGCAAATTCTTCTTCTAGCGGGTCAACCACTAACGTTTCAATATCTGTGGGTGATGCTCCAGGGTAAACCACCTCAATTAGGGTTATTGGAATATCAAACTGCGGGTCTTCACTGCGAGGCATATTAAAATACGACACTATACCAACCAACACCAATAGAGCGATGATGGTCATAGTAAATTGTGCATTTTTAATCGCTAAACTAGGTAATTTCATACCACTTATTTCTCGGTAGAAATAAGTGGTAACTTATTCCATCCTTGGGTGATCACTTGTAAAGGTAAATCACCTTGAACAGCTTGTAGGTATAGATAATCATTATCTACTTTATAGATAGGAAAGCTTTGCTGGATAGCATTACTATTTTTCTCATGCACAATTAATGCTTGACCTTGCTCATCAATTCCATTGAGGGCTTCTATTGGTAAACGGTAAACAAAATCATGGCTTTGCGAATGAATTAAAATTCGTGCTAACTGACCAACAATTGGCGGCCGAGTTAAGCTCGTTTCTGGTAATAGCACTTCAATAATGAATAAATGGCTGCGGCTACTTGATATAGCTGGAATTTTGCTTATCATGCCTTCAATTAAACCAAAACGCGCTATATGTACTTGTACTTTTTGGTTTAATCTAACAAAATTTATTTCTTCCGAGGTTAGCGCGACACTTACAATTAAATTATGCTCTAACGCGGCTACTTGTAAAGCAATTTTACTAGGTGATTGTAATTCACCTAATTCAGTATTACGTTGAACAACAACACCAGAGAAAGGCGCGAACATTTGCGCTTTTTCTAAATTATATGTAGCCACTCGATATGCTGATCTAGTCGTTTCAACTGTAGTAAGTGCATCATCAAGCTCTCGTTGTGAGCTTAATTTTTTTGCTAACAATATTTGAATCCGATCAACATTTCGCTCTGCTTGGGACAAATGGGCATGAGCCGCATTTATATCTGCTGATAACTCTGAAGTGTCTAATGCCGCTAACAGCTTATGTGATTCAAAAGCATCTCCTTCATCAACATTTAATTGCGTTAAAAAGCCTACCGTTTTAAACGATAAGTTAACGGTATGTCTAAAATTCACTTTACCTGTTCGTCTAATAACGTAAATATAGGGCTCAACATCGACTTGCGTAACTTGATAACTTTCATTAAACATACCATGCGTAAAAGAGGTAATACTCAATAGTAAAAAAACAGCGGCAAGCTTTAACCAGCAAAACTTCGCAAGTACTGTTAGCAAAAATGGAGGTAAACGTTTTTTTATCACAATAGACTTAATTAACTGCCCGTATTATTAATATTCTAGGCACTTTTTCCCGGTTTTTCCAATAAAGTACTTTATTATTGTATGTTTACAGTGCAATAAGTCATTTTATGATCGTGATGATTACCTGATTGGTCTCCGTAATATAGTCATAGTTAGTGATATGACTAATACGAATTCCATCAAAAAAGACAAAAAAAAAGACCAGGATTGGAGATGATTGAAATAGTAATTCTGCTACGTTAGATTAAATCTACCAATATAATACGTACTGAATAAATTAAGTACTGGTATTAGCACAAAGCTTTTTATAGAATGCTACCTCTTAATTTACACCCGTAGCTCAACTGGATAGAGCGTCGCCTTCCATAAGATGCATTTATAGTAAAAGCGGTCACGGTGGGGCACAGTCAAAAATCACCAAAAGCACCATTAGCTCAGCTGGATAGAGCGTCGCCCTCCGGAGGC
>DPHE01000040.1:0-310 GCA_003521815.1 Colwellia sp. | reverse complement strand
CGCCCTCCGGAGGCGAAGGCCGCAGGTTCGACTCCTGCATGGTGCGCCACCTACCTAAACAGGCCTTTATAAGTCATTGTAATCCTTATCAAATCTCATCAGGCTGATTAGTCTGGTGCTAGAACGGTAGAGGTTTACATGACTAGAGCAGTACATCCAAAATATACATACCTTAAAGGAAATGTTTATTATTTTAATAGATATATCCCCTCAGACTTAACCCCTTTGTAGTGGCATAGTTAATTTGGCCTCCTAACTAGAGGTGTTATTATGCACCTCATCAAACTTTAGGTGACACTATGACAAAAAG
>DPHE01000034.1 GCA_003521815.1 Colwellia sp. | reverse complement strand
TGCGCCAAATTATTGCTGAGCAACAAAAAGTGTTAGCACTGTTAGAAAAACGCCTAGATGAAACGGATCAAAAGCTTAACGCGACAGCGGATCAAATGGATATTAATGCCGAGCAAGGTGCTCTCTCTAACACCACTATCGGTGGTTATGGTGAATTACACTATAACAATTATGAAGATAAAGATGCGGAAATCGATTTTCACCGTTTTGTGTTATTTTTTGGCCATGAATTTAGTGACACAGTACGATTTGTCTCTGAGTTTGAATTAGAGCATTCTATTGCGGGTGAAGGCCAAGCAGGTGAAGTTGAGCTTGAACAAGCTTATGTTGAAGTAGATATTAATGAAGGACTTAGCTCTAAAGTGGGTGTGTTTTTAATTCCAGTTGGCATTATTAATGAAACGCACGAGCCGCCAACCTTCTATGGTGTTGAACGTAATGGCGTTGAGAAAAATATTATTCCTGCAACCTGGTGGGAAGCGGGTGTCGCTTTCAACTATATGCCAATGGGCGGTGTCAGTATTGATGGTGCAGTAACCAGTGGTTTAAATGTTGGTAGTGATTTTAAAATTCGCGATGGTCGTCAAAAAGTGGCTAAAGCAACGGCTGAAAACTTAGCTTATACCGGCCGTGTTAAATACACAGCGGTTCCCGGATTAGAGTTAGCAGCGACGTTACAGTATCAAACCGATATTACGCAAGGTGGTGCAGATGATAGCTTTACTGCTCCTATTGATAGTGCAGATGCAACATTACTTGAAGCGCATGCTATTTATCAAATAAATGATTTTACCGTACGTGCCTTATATGCCCGTTGGGATATTGATGGCGCTGAAGCCAAAGCGCTAGGTCGTGATGAACAAACTGGTTGGTATGTAGAGCCTTCTTATCAGTTTACTGAAAAAGTAGGTGTTTTTGCTCGCTATGCAGAATATGACAACAATGCAGGTGATAGTGATTCAACAGAGGTTGAGTCTACCAGTGTTGGTGTTAATTACTACCTTCATGAAAATGTTGTGTTAAAGGCTGATTATGAAGACATAAGTGCAGGCATAGACGGTGCTGAAGATACTTCAGGATTCAACCTAGGCTTTGGCTATCAATTTTAATTAATGATCGACTGATTAATAAACGATTAACTATATTGAAAAAGTGAATAGTAGTTGCGTGCTATTCATTTTGCTGTAAATACGACAGGTGATTACATGAATAAGTATCTATCTTTATCTATTTTTGCTTTAGCGATGTTGTTTAGTCAGGTGAGTTTAGCCGCTAAATGGGTCTACCAAACCCCGGCTGCGTTTATCAGTCAGTCATTTTCAGACGTAACGCCTCAAGCAAAAGTGATATGGTTAACCAAGGAAGATAAAGCGGTAGTGGCGAAAATTTTACAGCGTAAATTTAATCGTATGCGCATACGCTATTGGCAAGCGGGTAATGAAACTGTGTGGATTTTAAATGAAATAGGCAAAGAAAAACCAATTACTATGGGTGTTCATATTAAAAATAACTACATTGATCACTTTAAAGTCTTAACGTATAGAGAAAGCCGTGGTGATGAAGTACGGCATGAGTTTTACTCTCAGCAATTTATTAATGCGACGCTTAACAAAGAGAATGGACTTAGCCAACGTGTTGATGGGATTACGGGCGCTACGTTATCTGTGAGAGCCACTAAAAAAATAGCCCGTTTAGCGCTTTGGTTAAATACGAAAGTGACTACTATACCCTTTCCTCTTGAATCATGAATCTGCAAGTCAAGCGGCTATGGCTGCTTATAATCACTGGCTAAAAGTACAATGATGCGGCAGAATAGTGGTAAGCTTCATCAATTACATTAGCAATGAAATCCGCAATGAAATCTTCAAAATCGTTACATAATCGCTTGATTCGACATTTGCGCGAATGGCATCGAAAACTGGGCATTATTGCCGCTTTTTTTATTATATTTTTATCTATCACTGGTGTCGCTCTTAATCACACCACCACACTTTCATTAGCACAGAAACCTATTCGTAGTCTTTGGTTATTAGATCACTATGGTATTGCACCACCTAATGATATTCGTTTTTATCAAGCCAGCTCGTTGCAAGTGACGAATAACTTAGTCTGGTTTGAGGGTAAACTGTTGTTAGAGAGTTCGGCTGATATAGTCAGCGCCGGCGTTATATCAGCTAACGTATCAAGTGATGCAATAGTTGAAGTGCTTATTATTGCTAGTCAAACCCATCTGTATCTATATAATCATCAGGGTGAAATGCTTGACCAACTAGGGTTAGAATCAGGTATTCCAGAAGGCATTGAAGCGCTAAGTATTGATAATGATAGGGTGATTGTTAAAACCTCATCAGGATATTATCAAAGTGATAGTAACTTACTTGATTGGCAAGTTATCTCTCCATTAATAGCTCCTTTATGGATAACGGCACAATCAGTTTCATTACAAGAAGAACAAGAGGCCGCACTGGCTTATCGATCTCAATTTTTAACTTTAGAACGTATAATTTTAGATGCACACAGCGGTCGTATTTTAGGGTTGTTCGGGGTGCTATTTATGGACGCGGTTGCCATTTTACTTATCTTATTGTCGTTAAGCGGCGTCTATATTTGGGTGCGGTATGCTAGAGCTAAGCGCGAGTCATAAATTGTAACAAATAGATGGCTGTTTTTACTGTTCAACCTTTTTAATCATGACCAACATCACTTATAGTAAGATGAATTATACCGGTTTCTAATTCCAGCTGAATTATGTCTCTTCAAGTGGATCAGGTATCTATATTAATTATTAAAAAGTATTGCGAGAAATATGATGACCCAGGAAACTCCAAAAATTTTAGTGGTGGATGATGATATGCGCTTGCGTGCCTTATTAGAGCGCTATTTGCTAGAGCAGGGGTTTGTGGTCCGCAGTGCTGCTAATGCAGATCAAATGGATAGGCTACTTGAACGTGAACATTTTCACTTATTGGTATTAGATTTGATGCTGCCGGGTGAAGATGGCTTATCTATTTGTCGTCGTTTGCGTCAACAAAAAAATCATATTCCTATTGTTATGCTAACCGCTAAAGGTGACGAGGTTGACCGAATAATTGGTTTAGAACTTGGCGC
>DPHE01000033.1:12529-16240 GCA_003521815.1 Colwellia sp. | reverse complement strand
GCGCAAAAAGCTCGCTTACTTATCCGTATTGTTTGTATGAGTTTTGATGCTTATATGAAAAAGCATATAAATCAGCAACGTTTTTCACGGGTAATTTAACCCTTGCCCCTCCCTTCGAAAGGCTCAGGGCGAACGGAAAGAATTAGGACGAATGATAAATAAGTCGCGACTTAACTGGCGACTTCAATCGCTCCTAAACTAAACTCACATCCGGCACTACTAAATACCAATCTAGTGCCGTTTTTTGTTGTCACTTCTTTAGCTAAATCAATCCATTGATAATAAACATTACGATGTATCTTCGCCAACAGGTTACGACGAACGATAACATATAATTCTCCTGCCTCGTTAGCTGATAAGGGGTGATTTTCATCTAGAATAAACTCATCGCCAATATTATTGTTAACGCACATGGTCGTTTGGGATTCATCTTGCCAATGCCACTCGGTTAGCACAAAAGGCGCATCATCAACGGTAATTTTTATTTTCTCGACGGGTGTCACTAAATAATAATTATTACCTTCCATTTTCAGTACAGAAGCGAGTAATCTTACTAAACTGGCTCGTTTGAAAATAGTACCGGTATAAAACCAATCACCATTGGCTTTAATTTGAAGGTCCATTTCCCCACAGTAATCAGGATTCCACTCTTCTACCGGTGGAATTTTAGTCGTTGAGTTAATGCCTTTCGAGGAAAGTTGATGGGTAATTGATTCTAGCGACATAAAGGAATCTTGATGTGTAAATAAGGGTCTATATACGAATAATAGATTAATCCTATAACTAAAGACAAGTTCTGTATTAGGGTTTCTGTGCCATAAAGCTATTCACGTTGAACCCTAACTTTAATTTTGCTTTGATCGTTAACATGACATGTACTTTCTTTTGCGCCTATTCTATTCATAATTTTACCCGTAACATCAGTGAATGGATAAAGGTGTGATCTCAATATCGATATTACTTAATTCTCTACCAGCACTGTTGAATATCTATCCAATTTAAGGCAGTATTTATCCCATTTAATCGAATTTACTTTTGCTTAACTTATTTATAGATAAAAAATTAAATAATACAGCGCAACGACAATGACCGAATAATCAAGGAACATTAATGAAACCCAATACTAAACCGGCCAACCCTAACTTTTCTTCAGGCCCATGTACTAAACGCCCAGGTTATAATCTTGCAGCACTCAATACAGATAGTTTAGGACGTTCTCATCGTAGTGCTATAGGCAAAGAGCGTTTACAAAAAGCAATTACTGAAACTTCACGGTTATTAAACTTACCTGAAGGCTATAAAGTAGGCATTGTACCAGGTTCTGATACTGGCGCTATGGAAATGGCTATGTGGTCACTGTTAGGTCAACGTCCTGTTGATGTATTTGCATGGGAGTCTTTTGGATCTGGTTGGGGCTCCGACGTTGCGAAACAATTGAAATTAGAGAATGCTCGTACATTTACTGGTGAATATGGTGGGCTACCTGATTTTTCACAGGCCAATGCTGATCATGACATTATTTTCACTTGGAATGGCACAACCTCGGGCGTTAAAGTAGAAAATGTAGATTGGATAAGTGATCAACGCACCGGTTTAACCATTTGTGACGCTACCAGCGCAGTATTTGCCATGGAAATTGACTGGGAAAAAATTGACGTTGCTACGTTTAGTTGGCAAAAAGTACTCGGCGGCGAAGGTGCTCACGGTATGTTAATTTTAAGCCCTAGAGCCATAGAACGATTAGAGTCTCATACGCCATCTTGGCCGATACCTAAAATATTTGGTTTAACCAAAAAGAGCAAGTTAATTGAGGGTATTTTCAAAGGTGCCACGATTAATACACCGTCTATGTTATGTGTTGAAGATTACCTTGATGCCCTTAACTGGGTTGATGAAATTGGTGGTTTATCTGCGGCCATAGCAAAGAGCGAAGGTAACTTACAAGTATTAGCCGAATTTGTCGACCAAAACGACTGGATAAGTTTCTTAGCGAAAACCGCTGAAACTTGTTCAAATACTAGCGTATGTTTTGAATTAAAAGCGGATGCAGCACAAGTAAAAGCCATTGTGAAATTACTCGATGATGAAGGTGTTGCGTATGATATAGGCGCGTATCGTGATGCGCCTGCAGGGTTACGTATTTGGTGTGGTGCAACGGTTGAAAAGTCAGACTTAATTGCTTTACTCCCTTGGTTAACTTGGGCATATCAGCAAGCAACAGCATAGTATTTCGAACCCGCTATTTAGTTTAAATAGCGGGTTTTTTATGCTTCACCTGTTCCACGTTAAGTCGGCAGTTTATCATTCCATTTAATTTCAGCAAATAGCTACTAAAGAGTCTTATATGAAAAAAATTAGAACTTATAATAATATTGCAGCGAAAGGATTAAATAAATTTCCCACAGATAGTTATCTTGTTGATGCTGCTTGTGAAGCGCCAGATGCTATTTTATTACGCAGTCATAAACTACATAATGAAGTGCTACCCCAGTCGGTACTTGCTATTGCCCGAGCCGGGGCGGGCGTTAATAACATTCCTGTTACCGACTATACCCCTCAAGGTATTGTTGTTTTTAATACGCCAGGTGCAAACGCTAATGCGGTAAAAGAGTTAGTGCTAGCTAGTTTACTACTTAGCTCTCGCGGTATTACCCAAAGTATGAACTACGTTGACTCTTTAGGATCAGAAACTGATGCAGCACAATTAACTAAAAAAGTAGAGGCGGGTAAGAAACAATATGGTGGCTCGGAGCTTGAAGGAAAAACGTTAGGTGTTGTTGGGCTAGGGGCTATTGGGGCTAAAATTGCCAATCTCGCTTTAAGCTTAGGGATGAAAGTTATTGGTTATGATCCAAAACTGAGTGTTGAGGCAGCATGGCAATTATCTTCTGAGGTAACACGCGCTGCCAACTTAAATTCATTATTAGCGCGTTCTGATTATGTTACTTTGCATGTGCCTATGTTTGAAGCAACGCGAGGCTTGATGAACGACGACGCATTTTCTGCTATTAAAGAAGGGGCAAAACTGATTAATTTAGCCCGAGGAGAATTAGTTGAAGAAGCCGCGGTAATTGCGGCTTTAGACTCAGGAAAATTAACTAGTTACATTGCTGACTTTCCAAGTGAAGTATTAATCGCCCATGAGAAAGTGGTTTTATTTCCACATCTAGGGGCAAGCACGGTAGAAGCCGAAGAAAATTGTGCCGAAATGGGCGCCTATCAATTAATCGATTTTTTAGATAATGGTAACATTATTAATTCTGTTAATTTTCCTGCTGTTTCCATGGAACGAACTACAGGATACCGCGTAACATTTGCGAATGACAATATACCTAAGGTGCTAGGTACGGTATTAAACCTATTAGCTGATTTGAATATTAACGTACTGGATATCGTGAATAAAAGTCGAGATGAAATTGCTTATACTATTCTAGATATAGAGCAAGAGCCTACAACAGCGTTACTCAACAAACTCTCTAATGTTGAACATGTTTTTCATGTGAGAAGCGTTTAAACCAAGCGAAATAACATAAGATGAGTAGCACAGTCGCTCATCTTATTATGTTCACCTATTGGAGAGAGTGAACAATTGAAAACCGTCTACATAAAAGTGTTACTTGTATAAAAATATAATATGCAATTTTACTTGCACAAAGCATAGTAACTCATTAAAATCCGCGCATTGTTTCAAACCTAGAATCAATATAAGTA
>DPHE01000033.1:3194-12297 GCA_003521815.1 Colwellia sp. | reverse complement strand
GTCCCTTTAGCCACCCCATCTTTTCTAATATAACTCCTTTAAAATCAAAGCCTCTTGGCAATTACCCACTATAATTAGCACTTTCTGCTGAATGCTCCTGTGCATATTCTGTGAGTATTTGAAGCTAATTAGGTCTAGTTACTTACACATATATCCAACTCCCAGCTCATATTCTCAACATCGACCGGAACCGATTAACTTTGCCTGATTAGGGAATTTACTGTCTGGTTCCTGTGCTTTTTTTCTTGTAAAGTAAAATTATGAATTCAGATGAAAAGCGTCAACAAAGTAGTATTAGATACATGAGCAGAAGAACCTGCGCCATACCTTTTCTAATGAGTGAATTCTACAGCACAATAAATCAAAATCACCGACGATTTAATTCGAAATGCGTACTAATACAATATTAAATGGCTTTAAATCAGGAGTATTCAATCACAATGAGTGATCAAATTAAGAAAAGTGACTTAGAATTGGCTATTGAGTGCGGAGTACCTACAAAAGAAGAGTTTCTTCAAAGCCAAATGTCACAAGAAAAAAAAGAGAATAATAGTGGTTGGTCAGAGGACTATACTGAAAGCCTACTTAAAAGCTTAGACTTTCCAAGCTTTCATCGTATAGATGACAACCCTATTTATGATGTAGAGATAAAACGACGTAATAGAAAAAAACATTTGTCTCCCATGTTAACTCCTGACTTTGTTGCAGGTGAACAACCAGTAGAAGCTAATAGTCCTGAAGACTTTTATATCGATGTAAATGAAATTACAGAAGGTGTTTGGGGAAATTTTAATAACGAAAGAAATAAATTTCCTAATGGCAATCCAATAAAACAAATGTACCAAGAGCTTAATGATAATGAGTACACCTCAGATAAGCCATATCGACTAATGATTAACGAAGGTCAAGCTGATCTTGTACAGAGTTTATATACTCAAATTAAATCGAAGTCTGAGAAATATTCAACAAAACGAAATGGTTCTAAAAGGTTTGGTTTAGTCAGTGTCTTAGCCAAAGATGGATTCCATATCGCTCAAATACATTATCAGAAGCTACTAATTTCAATTTTTGACGATATGCTCATACCCTTTTTTAAAGATCGATACGCCAGTTTTAAATTAACTTAAGTGATCACCATCAGTCACATTATTTAACCTTTTTCTCATAGATTCTCCTTTCAAATTTATTTTCACTGAACTGTGTACTAGCCGATCAAGGCTCGTATCTGCATGAGTTGATTCACCTATCATTTTGTACCAATTATCATCCATTATCTTCCCGCTTACAGTCCTAATTTAAATCCAATACAGCGTTTATGGAAAGTAATAAATGAACATGTCAGAAATAATAAATATTTTGCTACGGCGAAATAATTTAGAGAAAAAATTGATGCGTTTTTCAGTCAAAAATTTCCTAAAATAGGTGATATTTTAGCAAGCAGAATTAATGATAATTTTCAGGTCTAAAATCTGCATCTTGAGGTGTGGGGGTATCTTGTTTCTTCTGTAGAGTTTACAATGTACTGAAATTAAAAGTTATTTGTCGATTAAAGTGTTCAACACCCGGTTTTCAATAAAATAAAGAGTCTCCATGGAAAATAAATTAAAAAAAACACTAATCGCTACCGCGGTGTCAGCCATATTGTCCATTACCGTATTCGCAGCACCTCAAGCGACACCAAACCAAGTACTTCCAGCGTATGATCACAACGCAACTTTAGCTAACCAGCCGATTAAAACCTCTGCAATAAAAAAGCCTCTGCCTGCAGTGGCTAAGACAAAGGCGCAATATCTTAAAAGTACTGGTTATCAGTCTAAAGTAAACAAAGACCATGTCGATAATCAATTTAACGTGGCTACCTTTACATGGGCGAAAAGCAGCAAAAAAAATGCGAAAAGCCTTTCAGCAGTGCCCTTAAATGTATTAAGTCGTAAAGCGGGCATCACTGAGTCAGCAAAGCAATTTGCTACCACCAATGCATCCAAGCACGGTTTAACGAGCAAAGCTTTAGAGCAAGCGAGCATTAAAGACATTCACGACCTAGGTCGTGGTGCTGTGGTGACTAAATACCAACAAAAAGTCAATGGTATTGAAGTGTCCAACAGACACTTTAATGTGATTATGAATCAAAATATGGAGTTAATCGCGACTAGCGGTTACTTCTCAAATGCTAAAGTCCCTAGCCAATCATTGGACAATCAATTCAACATAACGCCAGACCAAGCGATTTCCAAAGCCTTCACTGATATAGGGGGTGATAGCATAACCCTTAATAAGACGGGTGAAAAAGCGCAATACCAATCATTTGAAGCCACTGGCAGCGATAAATTTACCTTCTCTGACCAACCCCGCGTTAAAAGAATTTACTACCCAACGGTTGATGCACTTATACCCGCTTACTATGTTGAATTAATGGTAGCTGCAACAGACAGCAAACAAGTTCAAGGTTACGGCCATATTATATCGGCTGAAGACGGTTTATTACTACGTCGTACCAACCTGACTCACAGCGAAGCGTTCACTTATAATGTATTTGCGAGTGATATGGCTCCTTATACGCCTTACGACAGCCCATTTGGTAATGATTTATCGCCACATCCCACAGGTGTCTATTCAGACATCGTGCCTGAAGTTCAAGTTGATATGAATTTAGTCACCATTGAAAACTCAGGGCTCATATCAACCAACGATCCTTGGTTACCTCAAGGCGCCACCGTCACGACGGGTAATAATGTTGATGCCTATGCCGATTTAGTACAACCTGATGGCTATCAAGCACCGACGGTAGATGACGGAGGTAACGAAGTGCCTGGCGACCTTAGGGCTAACGTAACCAATAGCGATACCTTTGATTATCAATATACTCACGGCGAAGCGTACACCAACGTAGAAAATATTAACGCCGCTGTCGTTAATCTATTTTACGTGACCAACTACATGCACGATTTGTATTATGACCACGGTTTCAACGAAGCCGCGGGCACGGCACAAACATCAAATTATGGTCGTGGTGGTATTGAAGGTGATGCGATGCATGCTCAAGCACAAGACCGCTCAGGCATCAATAACGCCAACATGACTACACCATCAGACGGTGGCTCACCAAAAATGCAAATGTATTTATGGTCTGCTTCAAAATCAACCATGAGTGTCTCCGGCATTGACAACGTTACTCACCAATTAACCAGTGGTTTTGGTAATAGTGAAGCTGATTTAGTTGATGTTGAAATTGTTCGCATGATTAATGACACTGATACCACCACAGACGGTTGTGAAACGGGCGAAAATCCAGAGGCAGTGGCCGGAAAAATGGCTATGGTCGACCGCGGCGGTTGTGATTTCACAATTAAAGCCATCAATGCGCAGAGCGCGGGCGCCATTGGCGTTATTGTTGTCAATAATACCCCAGAAAACCCTCATTATGTAATAAACATGGGCGGCTCAGACGACAACATTACGATCCCAGCAGTGATGGTATCTTACCGCTCTGGCAGTGACATTGATGCACAATTGGCGATAGGGACAGTTACCACCACCATAAAGTCAAGCGTCGAGTACCGTGATGGTTCAGTAGATAACCCTATTATTGAGCATGAATGGGGCCATTACTTTTCAAACCGTTTAACCAGTGGTGGATTATACGCCAACAGTCAAGGGCAAGCTATGGGTGAAGGTTGGGGTGATTTTATCGCACTCATGACCATGGCACGTAAAGAAGATAAAATGTTGACCGGTAACGACCAGTGGCAAGGTATTTACAATGACGGAGGTTACTCCATCAACAATGGTTATATTGACAACGCTTACTATTTTGGTCTACGCCGCGTACCTTATTCAACTGACTTTAATGTCAATTCCTTTACCTTTAAGCACATTGAAGATCAGGTCGAACATCCAGAGTCTCATCCCATCAGCGGTGGCTCTATTTATATAAACTCAGAAGTGCATGCTGCTGGTGAAATTTGGGCCATGGCCTTGTGGGAAGCCTATAGCGGATTGCTTAACCGTGATGAACTGACCTTTGAACAAGCACAAAGTCGTATGATGGATTACATGGTCGCGGGTCTTAAAATGACCCCTTTTTCCCCCACATTTACAGAAGGCCGTGATGCCATTCTAGCCGCCGCAATCGCCAATGACATTGATGATTATAACGTAATGCGTGCTGCTTTTACTAAGCGTGGTATGGGAATAAATGCAGTCTCTCCTGACCGTAATGATGAGGGCTTTAAACCCAATAGAATAGGTCACATAGGTAACGCTGGTGTGGTTGAAGATTTTGTCTCAGTACGCAATGAGTTAGCCATATTAAATGTTACGTTAGATACCAACTACCACAGTGCTACCGGTGCTTTTTGTGATATTGATGGTGTTTTAGATGCTGGCGAAACCGCCTCGTTAAGCCTCAGTGTCAGTAATGTGGGATCTAAACCACTGGCCAGTAGTCAAGCCATCGTTTCAAGTTCCGCCGATGTGACATTTGCCAATGGAGGCATCATGACATTTGATGCCATGCCTAACTGGAATGATACAGCTATGGGCATGATTGAAGTGACACTTAATAGTGCCGACGTTAACTCAATTATCCCTGTCACAATCACTTTTGTTGATGAAGGTAATTTCATCACTTTACCTGACGCCATTGAAACACATTTTAACGTTAACTACGATATAGAAAAAGATGCCACTCGTACCATGGAGCAGTTTGAAACACCACTGACTATTTTCAACGACTGGACACGTGACACAGTAGGCTCTGACGGTGCGCTAGAATGGACCAACGTTGGCCCAGATGATAAAAGAAATTATGGCACGGGCAGTTATATATGGGGTGTTGATAATAATGTTGAATCGAGTAGCAGCCTTGTTTCTCCTAGCGTGACAGTCAATGCGACGGGTGATTTTAGCATGTCGTTTGATCATTGGTACAAATTCGAAAGAACTAAACTTTATGATGATTCTGGTGCGTTTATTTCGACCATTCATTGGGATGCGGGTGTTATTGAAATCAGTATAGATGGCGGTGAGTGGATCGACGCTATCACCGCTGGCGGTCGCTTCACTGGAGAGGGTTATAAAGGTACTGTGCTTGAAAGTAACCCCGTATTGGGTGGTCGTAGTGCCTTCGTTCGCCAAATAGGGATCACTTCTGGAAATTTATTATCAGAGACCATTACTTTTCCTGAAGGCCTTGTTAATGGACATGATGTACAATTGAGATTCCGTATAGGCACTGATGGAGGGGCTAGGTTATGGGGGTGGGATATCGATAACGTACAGTTTAGCAACTACTCAAATGCCCTATTCTCATCTATTGTCGCGGATAGTGGTGTGTGTATTAACCGTAGTCCAGTGGTCAGTACCTCAAATCAAAACGTGCTAGAAAGATCTAATGGCAGCCAAAGCCAAGTGACGCTATCGGCCGATGTGGTTGACCACGACGGTAACACACTGGCTTATACTTGGACGCAAACAGATGGGCCTAATGTTACGCTAAATAATGCGAATGCAATCTCTCCAACATTCATAGTACCAACACTCGGTGCTGATGCCAGCTTCACGTTTAATGTCGCCGTTGCCGATAATATAACCAGTAGCACAGCGAGTATTTCTATTGATGTTAGCAATGTTAACGAAGCACCTGTTATTACCATTACCGACACCTTAACGGTGGACGAAGGTGGTAGCCAAACCTTAAGCTTTAGTTACATTGATATGGATGGTGATGTAGTTTCAGCCACCGAGAAAACAGAACCAAGTCACGGTACTGTTACTATTACAGCGACAAATATCAAGTATACCCCAGAAGCTGGCTTTCATGGTCGAGATACCTTTACTGTCACGTTAACGGATGGTGCGGGTTATACGGTGGATAAAACCATCACGGTTAAGGTTAAAAATACACGTAGCGGTGGCAGTTTAGGTTTTACTCTCCTATTTTTGACACCTTTGATCTTCAGATTCTATCGCAAATAGAGGGAATGTACTCTCTAGTACTTGTTTGATTCTAATGTAGGAATTGGTATTAAGCACTATATTCGCGTTGAATCAGATACCAACATTTAACGTGAATATAGCTAACATTAATCATTATTTTATAAGGCAATAAATTAGTATGTATCTAAATATATTACAGAAAAATAAGTTTGATAAAACATCATTTAGCAAAAAAACACCTTTGAAAAAAAAGTGTATTATTTCTTACTTTATCTATGGTTTTGTCAGGTTGTAATAATGCTGAAGAGGCTGATTCAACCTCTATTTCTGCTCAAAAAGTAGCGGCCTTAAATTCAGACATTAGAACCATTATTGTTACAAAAAACCTAACAGGAGATCCTAGTACAGGCAGAGAATTACCTGATATTGAAAGCCCTAAAGCTCAGTTAGGCATGAAGTTATTCTTTAGTAAAAGCTTAGGGGGAGAAAAAGATGCAGCCTGTGTTACCTGTCATCACCCTGCGTTAGGTGGTGGAGATGATCTTATTTTACCCATTGGTGTTGATGCTGAAATAGATGATTTGTTAGGCCCTGGGCGAATTCATAATATAAATGGCGAACATTTTGATGGGGGCCCTACAGTACCAAGAAACTCACCTACAACGTTCAATGTTGCTTTATGGGATAACTTCTTATTTCATGATGGTCGAGTTGAGAGCTTGGGGAAAACACCTAAAATGAACGGTAACGATGACTTAGGAATTCGCACACCTGACTCTGTTTTTGGTGAAAAGGATAATAATGCTGGAGAAAATTTAGTTGCGGCCCAAGCTAGGTTCCCTGTTACCTCACCAGAAGAGATGAAAAACTTCAGTACACTCAACAATACAAATAATAGCGAAGTTAGACAAAATATTGAGCAACGTATAGGCGACTATGGTAACCCTTTAGGTGGCGTGTTCAATTACTTTAAATAGTTCACACGCCATTGGTTTGCTTTTTACATCAGGCTTATTTATTAGCTTTTTTATTAGGAATATATATGACTCAAACAACTGACATTAATCGCCAAATGACCTTGGCATCAAGGCCTTTTGGCGTGCCAACAGCTGAAAATTTTAACCTTGTGCGTAGCGAAAAACCAACACCCAAAGCAGATGAAGTATTACTTCGTACCGTTTTTCTTTCACTTGACCCTTACATGCGTGGGCGAATGAATGATGCTAAATCTTATGCCGACCCCGTTGCCTTAAATGCGGTAATGGTCGGCGGTAGTGTTTGTAGAGTAGAAGAGTCAAACCATAACAATTATAAGAAGGGTGATTGGGTTGTTGCTTTTGGTGGCTGGCAAGATTATAGCGTTATAAACGGCCGTGAATTACTTAAACTTGATAGCAACATGGCTAACCCTTCACAGGCTCTAGGTGTATTAGGTATGCCAGGACTAACCGCTTATATGGGCTTACTTGATATTGGTCAGCCAAAAGTAGGCGAAACGGTAGTTGTTGCTGCTGCCACAGGTGCTGTGGGTAGCCTCGTTGGTCAAATAGCTAAATTAAAAGGTTGTAAAGTGATTGGCATTGCCGGTGGCGATATCAAATGTAAATATGCAGTTGAAACGTTAGGATTTGATTATTGTCTTGATCATAAAAGCGATGATTTAGCACAGCAATTAGCGACGGTTTGCTCTTCTGGCATTGATGTTTATTTTGAAAATGTCGGTGGTAAAGTTTTTGATGCGGTTATGCCACTATTAAATAGCAGTGCGCGTGTTCCTGTATGTGGTCTTATTTCTCAGTACAATGCCACTGAATTACCTGAGGGGCCAGATCGACTTTCTTTATTAGTTAGGACACTATTGACTAAACGTATTAAAATGCAGGGTTTTATTGTGTTTGATGATTATGGTCATTGTTACCCAGAATTTAGTCAGCAAATGTCTACATGGTTAATGGCCGGTGAAATAAAACACAAAGAGCATAGGGTTGAAGGGCTTGAGCACTCGGTAAGTGCTTTCATCGGCTTATTAAAAGGCGAAAACTTTGGTAAGTTAGTTGTGCGTGTTGGCCCAGATAATATCGTGTAACGTCTCGTCAAATATTGTAAAAAGGATTGGAAACGATGAGATGAAAACAGTGCATCATCATTTCCTATTTTGTTCAAACTGGCTTTGGCTTTCATAGTACTGCTACGGGTCATCGCCAATTTTTACAGTTTATAATTATCAGTCAATAAATAATATTTGTCATTACGATAACTTAATTTAGGTAGCGGATGAACAAATTGAGGGCATTATTTGGCAACGTTTAATATTTGGTCGAACTTTAACTCGGTTAATTTCATCACACTCTTTACCACATAAAACATGATCGCACTTAGCATTACCATAGAAGGTATGGCAATCACGGGATAACTTAACATGGTCATTTCTCCAAGCTGTTCATTAAACTTGGTAGTACCCGCAGGGCTAACTACAATCCATTTAGCTAATAGGTAATTCATCGTTGCAGAAAAAACAAACGTGATTGATAAAAGATGATTTGCCCGCTGAATTTTTGCTTTAAATACATCTGTGTTACCTTGATTCGATAGGGTCTGATAGATTAAATCTAAATTAAACAAAGTAGGGTTTAACAAAATTTTAGCAATTAATGGTTTACCCCAGAAGCCAGAGATGAGTACAACTAGGCCGATGACCGATGGAATTGCGGCTTCCTTAATGGCCAACCACTCTACATCCAGTTCAAATAATCCAATCCCCCCGGTTAACAGGGTACTTAAAAATCCCAATAATGAAATAAAATTCATCGACTTGTTTTTAATAAAATCGTAGAAGCCATAACTAAGAGGGAACAATAACGCCAGCACTAAGGCGTTCACCGAGCCTAAATTTTCACTCCCCGATAATTTCATTAAAATAATGGAGGGAATAACAATATTAAAAATAAGTTCTAACAAAGTATTATTGGGGCGTTTAGTGTGTGTTGACATTATATTTTCATTTTAAGTAAAGCTGACAATAGCCAGTCTATTTAGGTATAACCTCATTTTATCTAATAATAGATCAAAAGTCAGTGTCATTATGATATTGCTTATATTTCAAACCGTTTTAGAAATACTTGCCTATGCACTTTACTCACGGCAGCTCCCTTCGACTGCTTCGCGC
>DPHE01000033.1:0-3035 GCA_003521815.1 Colwellia sp. | reverse complement strand
CGCTCAGGGCGAACGGCCAAACTTCCGATTATCCTGAGCTTGTCGAAGGGTCTAATAATATTGGAAAGACATTCCTTATCAATAGTAAATTTTTCCTGATTGATCTACATAAGCATGTAGAAATACCACTTAAACGTCTCGATAATGCCAAGAAGCTGTACGGGTAAAATCTACAAATTGAGTGATCTCAGTTAGATTTTCGCTATTTCCCCATTCTAAGCCAATAGCTCGTTTATTCTGATCTTCTGCCAACGGTAGCGTAGTTATTCTAGATGAAGTGTAATGCTGTGGTACAATCGTAACCCCAACTTCAGCTTCAACTAGTGCTAGTGCACGCTCATCCTGATTAGTTATATAGGCCATATTTAATCGCACATTATGCTGCTTAAGCAAGTTCTCAAACACTTGCCTATGTTCACAATGAATACGGGCAATAAATAGTTCGTCATTTAAATCTTTCATACTGACAAAATTAGCTCGGCTTAAATGGTGATCGTGCGCCATTGCAACTACGTAGGGTTCTGAAAATAGCTTTTTTGAATAAACGAAATTACGGTTAGCCGTGGGCTTTTCTTTTAGTAACGTTAGCGCAAGATCAATTCTACCCTCGCGCTCAAGTTTGTGTATCTCTGCCGCACTGGCATCAATTATTTTTAGCTTTAAATCAGGATTTTCTAGACGATACTGCCTAATCAATCGGGTCACATAGGTAATTGAAAGTGTATTGATCACCCCTAGCTGAAGCCTTCGTTGTACATCATGGCGTTTCAGTTCATCCTTAGCTCTAGCACACTCTCCTACAATCAATTTTGCTCTTTGAAGCAGTTTACGTCCTGCTGGCGTGAGTACCACATTGCGTTTATTACGGATAAATAACTTAACACCTACCTCAGCTTCCAGTTTAGATATTGAAGAAGACATCGCTGGTTGTGATACAAAAGCACGCTCAGCTCCCCTAGTAAAACTTTCCGATTCGGCGGCGGCTAAAAAATGGCGCAGCTGTTGTATTTCCATAACATAACCTTTGCTTATCACTGTAATTTAAATAATCGATTTTACTTATTGTAAGCTAAGTATTAGATTGTTATCAACCTTATAGAGAAAGACCACAATATGTACTCAAAAAAAGGACAAACCAATGACAAAAACGGTTGATTTTTATTACGACTATATTAGTCCTGCTTCGTACTTGGCCTGGACACAATTGGTTGATATATGTAAACGTTCTAACGCCACTATTAATTATAAACCAATGCTTCTAGGTGGTGTATTCAAGGCTCACACTTCCAACAGTCCGGTGATAATTCCGGCAAAATGGGAGTGGATGAAAGCGGACTTTATTCGCTATGCTAAATATTACGGTATTCGTTACCAGCTCAATCCACATTTTATATTTAGTACAATTAATGCAATGCGTGGGGCTATTTGGGCATTAGAAAACAACCAAATTGAAGCGTACAATCAAGCTCTGTTCACCGCGGCTTGGGCGAATGGAAAAGATATTTCAGACAAAAACGTATTGATTGACATATTAGACGAAGCAGGTATTAACTCTGCTTCGGCGCTAAAGGCGATGGCTCATCCAGAAATGAAATCGGCATTGATTAAGTCAACAGAAAAAGCGGTAACATTGGGTATATTTGGAGCGCCTTCTATGGTCGTTGATGGAGACATGTTCTTTGGACAGGATAGGCTAATCTGGGTTGAACGAGCACTGTCTAAATACCTAAGACCAAATTTTTGATAGCTTGATACCATAAAAGAAATAGAAGTATGTTACAGGTTCAAGAGAATATTTATGAGTGATCAGATAGAACGCCTGAAGGTACTAAGCGCCGGGGTGCTTAGCTTGATATTAATGTTAGGGATTGCTCGATTTGCCTACACACCTTTGTTGCCAATCATGCAACAGCAGGCAGGATTGGGGATATTAGAGGGGGGTTGGTTAGCTACTATCAATTTTATGGGTTACTTGTGCGGAGCCATCATCGCTTCACTGATCAGTGATCTGGTTATTAAAGATCGTCTTTACCGCATCGGCCTAGTCGTTGCGGTGCTATCAACAGCCGGCATGGGGTTAACTGATAATTTCTGGCTCTGGTCTATGTTTCGATTTCTAGCCGGCCTAAGCAGTGCTGCCGGAATGTTAATTGGATCTGGACTGATTCTTAACTGGTTAATCCGCCATAATTACCGTAGCGAATTAGGGATACATTTTAGCGGAGTAGGTTTGGGAATAGTTTTGTGTGCTATCGCCGTTGAACTGATGACCCCGTACTTTGATTGGAGTCAGCAATGGTTACTGTTGACACTGTTAGGTTCTTTGATTTTGATTCCTGCCTGGGCATGGTTACCACCCCCTAATACATCTACGCTCACCAACAGCGGCACAACTATGGTCGATGCGCCACCCAGCCGTGCATTCCTAATTTTACTGATGGTTTCTTACTTCTGCGCCGGCGTAGGCTATGTCGTTACAACGACCTTTATTGTCGCTATCATTGATCAGTTGCCTGGTTTAGAAGGAAAAGGGACCTGGGCCTTTATGGTAATAGGCTTGGCTGCCGCCCCCACAGCAATCCTTTGGGATCTATTCGCACGTAGATTCGGCAATTTGAATGCCTTGTTATGCGCTAGCGTACTTCAGGTTGTGGGTATTTTGCTACCGGTCATAGGAACCAGTCTAACTTTGACAATGATCGGGTCGATTTTGTTCGGCGGAACAGTTATCGGCATGGTCAGTTTAGTGCTGACTATGGCCGGACGCTATTACCCGACCCGTCCCGCTAAAATGATGGGGAAGATGACTCTATCATATGGAGTGGCACAAATTATCTCACCAGCTATCATCGGTCTACTGGCCGAACGTAATGGTAACTATAATGATGGCCTCTATCTGGCTGCGGCCATGATGATGTTAGGGAGTGTGCTATTGCTGATGCTTAAGGGACTAGAGCGCAGAGAAAATAAGCTCTTAGAGTCAACTAACTGATAATTGATGGCGCTTTTGACTATTCCAAGCGCATTCAACATAT
>DPHE01000053.1:20939-22101 GCA_003521815.1 Colwellia sp. | reverse complement strand
ATTGAAATGCGACAAAAGGCATTGCAAGAAACTTATAGTAAAATCATGCAAGCCGAACAAACAAAGTCACAACAACAAGCAGAGCAGCATCAAGGTAATGCTGCTAATGATAGCGCTAAGAACGAAGATGCCATTGATGCTGATTTTGAAGAGGTAAGTAACGGTTAATCCGTCAATAATTACTGATAATGTAATTTACGTTAAGACAAGCTAAGTGACATTTTAATACGTCTTTTCTTATAAAGAGCGAGTAAAAACAAAACCCCTAATATTCATTATTAGGGGTTTTTTATCGATAAAGCCCGAGAAAACCCAGTGATCTTTAGTCGCAGGGTAGTTCACTGTTGAGTAAAGTGAGTGTTAATCAGGTTAATTTTTATATTGAGACGGTATCGCTGCTCTACCCTGATATTTGTTATCTGGAAATAACGTATAATGATGATAGCTGCTTTTTATGTTAGTTCTTGATTCATCTTTAGCCAGTATAAAACCATGCGAATATAAAGAATCAATGGCTTCTTGGGGCGTTGAAACTACCGAGAGGCTTAATGGCTTAATGAATTTGTTTTGATCATCAAATACATCATCCCAATCTTTTTTCAGCACGAATAATTCTTTGTCTTTATTCGACTGATAGGGTCCGTCTGCTATATCGTCATGAGCAATAGGTAAAGATATAGACCAGCTTTTTTTCTTTAATAGATCCATCGCAGTGTCAAAGCGCTGTTTAGGGCTATTTGGAAAATCATCAGCGTTGATTTTAATGGTTTGGTATTCATTGTATATTTGGTAAAAAGAAGAAGTTAAATCTGCATTTCTTCCTTTTTGGGTGTACAACGCTAAAAAGTCATCAATGTTGTCAGAAATACTCTTTGGGTAATGACGTTGCTTCTTCGCTCTTTTTAGCCATTTTCCCAAAAATAGTGTTTCACTACCTGGAGAACGGTTTACACTACCAATTTGTTGTTCTGATTTTAAGGCAATTAAGCCGCCTAAAATCATATTGATAAGATCTGCTGGGTATATATTTTCTTCTTTACTCATTAATCAACCATTGTTATAAATTTACGACTCTTCGGGAAATTATGCTTTCCCTGAGGGGGGCGTCATTTTCGCTTTATTTGAACGAAATTTCAACTATTCTTCTATCAATTATGTCAAT
>DPHE01000053.1:11469-20749 GCA_003521815.1 Colwellia sp. | reverse complement strand
TTAAATCACCCACACTAATTTCCGTCTCCATTATGGTAATGGCAAATGGATTGTTGATAATTTACAACGGCTAAAAAACATTGAAAATCCCCGCGATTATAATAAGCACTACATTTACTTAATATTTTGAGCAGATATACAAGCAGATGTGATCTTTGACCATTGACCCAATTCTACCCAATCTGGCTTAGCAATCCATGTTCCACCCACAGCAAAAACATTAGTTAACGCTAAATATTCGTGTTGATTACTCTCATTAATGCCGCCTGTTGGGCAAAATGAAATACCCTTAAAAACTGAACCCATCGCTTTTAAAAATGGTGCTCCGCCAGATAATGATGCTGGAAACAATTTTAACTCTGTATAGCCAAATTCCCTAGCTAACAGTATATCCGAAGCACTCGATACACCTGGTAGTACAGGAATATTACAGCAAGATAGGTCGATTAATAATTTACTTGATATGGTTGGTGTAATAATAAAATCGCTGCCTGCATCAAGTGCTTTTTTTAAAATATCAGCGTCAAGTACAGTACCCGCGCCAACATTTAAATTAGGTAACTCAGATTTAAGGGCTTTTATTATATCAATTGATGCGTCGGTTCTCAGCACCACTTCGACTAAACCGATACCGGCACTAGCCATAGCATTGCCAATATTAAGTCCTTGCTCAACGCTATCTGCTTGAATGATAGGTAGCAAAGTTTGCTTTCCCATCAATGTGGAAAATGAGGTCATGAATAATCCCTATTAAATTACTGAACTAACGCGAGTTGTGCGTTGATAAACGTATCAAATTCATCTGCTGGTGCAATAGCACCTCTGTGTTGTATAACAAAACCGGCTGCTTTTGATGCTAATGTAATTGAATTATTTACAGAGTAACCTTCCATACGAGACCCAAGGTAAACACCATTAAACGAGTCACCCGCAGAGGTCGTATCAACCACGTTTGTTACAGGTGTAATTGAAAACTCTGAGATTATTCCTTCAACAACGACTAAAACACCTTGCTCACCATTTTTAATGATTAATTCATTTATGCCAAAAGGTTTACAGTAATTGTAAACCTCTTCAACGGTAGTCATGCCAAATAATTGTTCAAAGTCATCAACGCCAGGAAGCGATATGTCTGATTTATGTAACGCTAACTCAAACTGTTGCTGGGCTTCTTTAGGGCTACTCCACATTCGAGGACGATAGTTAGGATCAAATACAACTTGGATCCCTGAAGTTTTTAATTTATCAATTAAAGTCCAAAACTTTTCTCTTGAATCTGGTTCAATTACCGCCAAAGAAATACCTGAAAAGAAAAACATATCACCTGTTGATAATTGGCTAATAACTTCATCATCAATATGTTGCATTACTTGACGAGCGGCTGAGTTTTCCCGCCAGTATGTAAAACTACGCTCTCCTTGTTCATCAAGTTGAATAGAGTATAAGCCCGGAATTCTTGTTTCTGATTGAAAAACAAAATCAGAACCAATATTTTCATTTTTAAAATATCGGATCATATCGACGCTAAATTGATCCTTCCCGATGGCTGTAACTAACTGTACATTCACATCAGCGAACGTACGTTTAAGATAAACAGCCGTGTTGAAAACATCTCCGGCAAACGATTGCTTCATTGTATTTGATGACTCTTCTTGTGAAGCCGCCATTAATTCAATCATACACTCACCGAATAGAAAAATGTTTTTCATCTACAAAACCTTATGATGTGTAATTAAAAATACTCGGTAATTTGTTACCGAGTTATTTAGTTTTTAGCTATTTAGCTTTAGCCTTCACTGGCTCAACTGTTGGGATAAGAATCCAAACAGCGGCCATAGCAATAACAGCTAAAGAAGCGCCGATTACAAATACCGTCGTGTAATTACCATCTGCTGTTAAAATAGGTACTAGAGAAATTAATCCGGCTACAGCAAGTTTAGCGGCCATGCCCGCGAAACCTGCAAGTGTTCCAACAGATTTCTGACTAAACAAGTCGCTTGGTAGTGTTTGAACATTACCGATAGCAGTTTGAAATCCGAATAAAATAACCGCCATAATCATTACCGCCGTAGTTGGGCCACCAGGACTCGACATAGCTAATAAAGATGGCAACATAATTAAACAACCCAAGGTAATAGTTAATTTACGTGTTTTATCTGTATTCCAGCCTGCTTTTAAACGATTTTGTGCAAGAAGACCACCAAACCAAGCTCCAAACATTGCACCAACATATGGCACCCAGCCATAAATACCAATTGCTTTGACATCCATTCCGTACACTTCATTAAGGTAAAGAGGAGTCCAAGCAACAAACAGCCACCAAATAGGATCAATGGCTGCAGAAGCAATAATTACCCCCCAGCTCTGTTTATGAGAAAGTAGCTCAGTTGTTGTAGGAGTATATTCTTCTACGGCTTCGGTAGACTTTGTTGAAACAGAACTTTGTTGACCGGTTAAGATATATTCGCGTTCTTGAGGTGTGATCCAAGGATGAGTTTTTGGTGGCGATTTAACTAATATGAGCCAAGGAATAAGCCATAATAATCCAATAACACCGATAAGCACAAACACCATTTGCCAGCTGAAAAATACCGTCATATAAGCTATTAATGGAATTGAGATAATACCGCCGATGGCAGCGCCTGAGTTAAATATACCCTGCGCTAAAGCACGTTCTTTAGTTGGGAACCAGTCAGCATTACTTTTAGTCGCTCCTGGCCAATTACCCGCTTCTGCTACACCTAAAATTGCACGGAAAATAGCAAAACTAAGTGCACCTTGAGCAAGTGCATGAAGCGCAGTAGCGATTGACCAAACACCAATAGATAAAACAAAACCTAAACGTGTACCTATCCAGTCAAATATTTTACCAAATATGGCTTGACCAAAAGCATAAGAGAATACAAAAACAACCGTTATATTCGCATATATTTGCTTACGCTCTAAGGCTGACTCATCGGGAAACAAATCTTCTACGATATCAGGCCAAAGTACACTAAGTGCTTGACGATCAATATAGTTAATAACGGTGGCTATTGCTATTAAAGCAATAACCCACCAACGTACACCTTTCAATTGCATTATTTACTCTCCGCTGGCTTACTATTAAGTTGTTCTACATCAATATTATTAAATACACCTTCCGGTAAGAAATCTTCACGCGGAGGGCTAAAAGTATCGATTAAAATACCACCTGTTGTGCATGTAGCACCATGGTCTGCCCATGGTTGGATCAAACAGCTATCACCTTCTTTCATGATGGTTGTTACGCCATCGATATTAAAGTGAAACTCTCCTTTAACAACGTAAGTCACTTGAGAATGTCTGTGTGCGTGGTTGTATCCAATAGCACCTTTTTCAAAATAAATTTTAACAGCCATTAACTCATGGTTATAACCCAACATTTGACGTTTTAAACCACCTCCAATGTCTTCGATTTCTGCTTCATCTACCGATGTAAAAATTTCACTCTGACTCATAATTGATTCCTATGCTTTAATTTTGAACAATTTAAAACGGCCATCAAATTGATATGTCGAGCCATTAAATATAAAGGAGTTTGATTGATTACTTTTAATATTTTCAGCTGAGTTAAAAGCTAACAAATAAGATATATTTCCTTCAAACCGAATTTCTACTACATCAATATTTTCAGCTTTGTGATGTGATAGTTTTTGAATTTTACTGACCGCCGATACGGTAAACTCTTTTGAGGGGTTATATTCACCATGTGGCTCTAACACACTAACAAAGGTATGATTTTTAGACTTTGTTTTACGGTTAATAAACGCATTTTCATTACGTAGATTAAACAAGGGATCGTTCGCGCCAATTTGGGTGAAAATCAATGATGTTTCACCATCCATAATGGAAGAGTTGGTATAAAATCGGCCATTATCATTCAACCACGTAATTTGAGATAAACCCGCTTTAGGTTGTGCTTGTGCTTTCAACCATAAATGCTGATAACCATTCTCTTTACCTAATACCGGTAAACTGGTTAATTGTGTATCTAGCTCAAAACTAGTGCTAATTAAGTGACCTTTATAGTGCACAGGTAAATCATACTGATGTTTGTCTTTTGACGTTGCCTCAAACACGTCAACAACGAATGACTGCTCTTCACCCGACTTTTTCATTGGTAGTTTAATCAAGGCCAGCGTACGTTTTAACGAAACGCCTTTATAAGCGCTATCAATACTTGCTGAACTGATAGTGATATTTTCATCTTTTTCAAAAAATAATAATTCAGGATGATTCGCATTGCCCTTTTTAACGCTGGCATTAAAGTGCGTTTTCTCATCTACAACAACGGTATTATGCGCTATCGTTTGTTTTGCCCACGTACTATTTTCAGGTAAATAACGACCACCATATTTAGCTTCTACATTTAAAAATCTAGCAGCGCCATAGTCGGAAACTATTTCTTCACCTCTGTCGTAAAACTGCCACGTTAGTTTATCAAAATGACCATGACCTAAACCTTGCGCTGCAGGCTTAAATAGCACGGCTTGTTCACCACCTACATTCTGACGCATGATAACTAACGCACCTTGCTTACCGTCATTTCCATCACCAAAGGCAACAGACTTAAACTCATAAGGTTGCTCTAGCTTTTTATCAAGGGCTTGAGCAACTTTTAAACCATCACCCGTTAATAAAATTTGATTTTGTTGTTTGGCAATATCGAGTAAGCCAGCATGTTTTGTTAAACCATAAGCAACGGCAACACCGTTAACTAATTCAATCGTATCGATTCCCTTACTTTTAATGGCATCATTAATAGGAAAGAACAATTTGTTATAGCTTAATTGTATTGTCGCATCGATTGCTTTTAAGACAATGCCATCGCGATATTCAAATATTTTACGTGTCGGTTGATTGGTTTGAATGGCCTTAGCAAACGTAACAAATGGCAATAACGCAAAACGTTGATAATAAGGACCTTCGTTATAATAACCTTGTGGAGAAAACAGCTCATCTAACTGTATTAAAAAGCCACCTTTACCTGATTTATCTAAACCATAAAGTGCCTGCTCCACCCAGTCCAATTCACCTAATACATAACCTGTCATGCCTACAGCAGCAGTTGTCCATGTACCATGATTATGCACTTTATTGAATGTTTCAGGAGAGTCTACTGATAAAAACTTTACAATGGGGCGAAATAAGCCGTTCTCGATTTTTTCTTTTTCTGCTGCATTCAACGAAGATAAAATCAAATCGTAAGCTTGGCTGGTATACACCAACCACATCGCTTCGTTTAAGCTTTGCCAAAATAATTTACCCGGGTTTTGTTTACCCATTTTTCTTTTTGGATGTAAAGGCAAGGTAGGGTAAAGATCTGCATAGGTAAGTAGCATGTCACGTACATAGCTAGCATAATTAGCATCTTGGGTTAATTGATACATCATGCCCGCATCGTACATTAACTTATAATTTTTCTTGTGACGCTCATGAGTGTAGCCACCGCCGCCATCTTTTGGCATTGGTACAGTAATGGCTTGTGCTATTTGTTTATCAACCGATGCCTTATTAGCGATAAAAGTACGTTTGAATTGCCCCTCTTGCTTTATCGCGCTGCGCATACTTACCACGTCAGCAGTCGTTTCAACAAGGTTAGGACTCGTACTTGCCATCGCTATTTGATTACCCCCTACAGAAGAAAGAATAACAATCGCGATAGTCGACAACCATCTTTTCGATAATGGTAACACCGAGGATAAACATAACGTTTTATTAAAAAAATTCATAAAATAGCTCTTATTAAAATTGCTTGTTATTTAATAGCACAGCAGTATGTGGACCTTTAGCATGTAACTCTTTCACACTAGGCGCTGCAGTTTTGTTAAACGTGTTATTTTGTACCACCGTTTTAGGCTCGCCAACGGTATGTTCAATGTCAATTAATCCACTTTTAACAAAGGTATTACTGTCGATAGTAGAGACTTGAACACCATGCAAGGAAATTACAGACTTAGATTTATTGCGTTTACCATTACCTACGTTATTCACCGTGTTGTCTTTTAAAAGTATATGAGGGCCAAATGTACTTTCGTCTGAGCCTCCACGATATAAGTTAACTAACATCCCCTCAACATTTCTAAAGGTGTTATTAATTATATTTAGGTACTCAACGTTATAAATACCTAAATCATCGATTTCTTTGTTTAATCTAAATATGTCACCCGTAATGTTTTCAAATACATTATTTTCAACATCAATAGACTGTGCAAATGCTCGGCTACCAGAATCTAAAAAGTGGAAAGAGTGGTTAACATTTAGATCTTTAATTACACTATTGTTCATCTCAAAACGGTAATTTTTAAACATCCCCCATTTAGCCGTTCTCACAAAGGTATTACCTGAATAGTCAGCGCTGCTTTTACCGCTAACCACAACACCATCAATACTTAAGCTGCCACCGTTATTAATTTCAAATAAAGTTGAACGACCAAACTCTAAAGTTACCTGATGACGATTTTTAGCGTTAATTGACACTGTTTTATCCAGCTTAATAATTTTATCAATGGTATAATTTCCATCGTCTAAAATTAAGATATCGCCTGATTCTGCTTCCTGAACCGCTTTATATAATGATTCACCACCGGCTTGAACTACCGTTGATTTTCCTGAATCAAAGGCAACGTCCGGCTCTGCCTTGGTATACCAGGCTGTACCTGTTTGATTTTTTTGTGTTGGCTGAAGCTCTTTTGATACACCTACACCGCTAATATAAGACGTTGGATATAACAAACCATTCGCTGCTCGCTTTAATATGAGATTTTTCTCTGTTATACCTGAAGAAATTTTATTATCAGTAAGCTTATTTGAAAGATTGTCTGAGAAGGTAATACCACTAATGTCGTCAAAAACTGAGAAAGGTGCTTTACTATTTTCATTAAAAAATAAATTATTGTTAATGACACTACTTTTAGGAACTGCTGATCGTTCAGCATCACTCCCTGCGGCTAAATGAACATGGTCAATATTAATAAGGCTATTATTTTCAATTTTTGCATTAACAACTTGATGATAACGATTAATACTAGAATTTGGCACGCCATTCATAATAGTTAAACCACTACCAAAACGGTATCCAGTTAAACCTTCTAAATAATTATTACGTACTATTTGGTCACGATTGATTACACGAATACCGCCGGTATGATCTACGCCATTACCAAAAAACACGTTGTTTTCAATACGATTACCATTACCATGACGAAGTGTTAACGTTCCTCGAGATTCGAAAAAGGTATTGTTGATAATATTATTTTTACCTGATTTAACAGATACAATTTCAACTTCACCGTTACAACGATCAAAGTAGTTATTCTCTACGGTCGTAAAAGAATTTGTTAATGAATGGTGGCTTGTACCTATGCGTAATGTCTCACCACCATTTGAACCGAATATAGGTCGTGGGCCAAAATAGTTATGATCAATTCTATGATGATTCTCTTGGCTATCTTCTGTTGTAAGTCTAACGGCAAGTGTAACGCCTTTATTGCGTTTACCCACTAAATGATTATGATCAAAGCGATTATGTTGACCATAAATACCCACCCAATAATCTGATTCAAAACGGTCTGGGTTACTAAAATTATCAATCACAACTTCGGTGATTCGAGAATAAAAAGCTAATTCAGTTTTGTTTTTTCTAAACGAGATAACTTCACTACTTGGCGTAAAACCATTTTTAAAAACAAGACCAGAAACAACCAAATATTTTCCAGCTAGCCGTAAATTAGATTGCCCTGTAAGGAAAACTTTGCCTTTATTTTCTGCGGTGAGTGTTATCGGATTTTCTTTCGTACCTTCCGCTTCAAATAGAATTTCAAAATTATTCCATGTGCCGTTAGCTAGAACAATTTTGTCACCTGACTTTACTTTTTTTAGTACATTTTGATAGGATTTAGGAGTGTTAACCAACCAGTCTTTTGCCGTAACTTGGCCAGATAATAACAAAGCAAACACTGATAATGTTAGCGCTCTGACGTAGTGTGTAGTTTTAATTGGGTACATTAACATCTCTTTTTTAACTTGTTTAAAAATTAGTTCTCTATATGAGCAGTGACGTAAACAGACCTAAATAAATCCATGTTGATTCACTTTCTGACTCTTAATTGGATACTCATAATCCCGAGATAACATGAGTATATTTAACCAATACCCAAACAGATTGTCAACCACTTTACATTACCAATAACACCATAATTGGTAATGCCTTGTTATATGTAATATACTTGGTAAACATACCAAGTTATAATCTAAAAAAGTATAGCGCGAATAATTTTGCTATGAGAAAGACAACGCTATATCATATTGATTTTTTTATATTATGTTTATTTATACTATTCAAAGCAGAGGAAATAAGATGAGCAGCAACCGTAGACTGTTTTGGAGCATTGTAGATAAAATAGAGGCTTTAATTGATTCAGGACTCTACTCACCTGGCAGTCGCTTACCACCAGAAAGGGAATTAGCAGAAACGTTTAATGTTAGTAGGCCCACTGTACGCGAAGCTATAATAGCACTTGAGGTTCGGGAAAAAATAGAAGTTAAAACGGGATCAGGGGTTTATGTTCTAGAACCAGTTAACAAACTAAACTCACAAAGTAAGGTTAATGCTTTTGAAGTAACACAAGCTCGCGCATTAATCGAAGGAGAAGTTGCCGCACTTGCCGCAACAACCATCACTAAGGATGAGTTATCGTGTTTATATCAAACGTTAGTTGATATGGAAAACAACCATTATATTGCTGCAGCAGACAAAGAGTTTCATCAAATCATAGCTAACGCTACCCGAAATAGTGCAATGATATTAACGGTAGAGAACCTTTGGAAACTTCGTTCTTCTACTCCTGAAATAATTAATGATTATGATAGTGTATGTAGTAAAGACGGTTCAAAAACGATTGCAGAGCATAAAGCCATCTACCAAGCGTTAGAGTCTGGAGATGCTACACAAGCTAGAAGTGCGATGCATAGCCACTTTAATAGGTTGTTAAACGCCTTGTTTGATGCCGTAGAAACTAGATCTCTAGAAGAAATCAGACGAAAACATAACGAAAAACGTGGACTTTATTCTATTCCTAATTCTGCCACACTTAGCCCCTAGTCAGCATTTATTTACATTATGTTGATACAATGCCTCTTAAATGGGAGGTAAAATAAATTATAATGTTAACTAAAATGGCATCACAAACATTTATTACTTTCATCATTAATAAAATTTAATCATATTTTCTTTTATTACTGGCTTATATTACTGGCT
>DPHE01000053.1:1783-11303 GCA_003521815.1 Colwellia sp. | reverse complement strand
TGGCTTATATTACTGGCTTATATTGTTACATATTACGTGCATAAAAATACGGTAATAGTCACTCAATGGCCTATTAAGTAAGTGCGTCTGGGTTAAGCCTAGATGAGGTAAAGCTTGGTAAACTAATGAAAAATCAGATTAGAGGACTTAGCCTTACTACAGTGTCTATGACTAGAAAATTTCAACACCGTAATAAGGTTACTTTCGAACTACTTTTCTAATTTAGCATTAAAGTAATCAAAAATTACGGGGACGTCATTCTGACCAAGACCCGCATCAACAGCAGCTTGTAGGTTAGCAGAAGTACCCTGAGCAATTAAAGACTCACCACCTAAATCGGCAACCATTTGGTTAAAATAACCAAGATCTTTGTTTGCGTTAGCAACAGAGAAACCTAATTTTTCTTCACCGTCTACAGCATAAAACTTAGTAAACTGCATGAATGGTGAGTTAGATGGACCCGCTGACATGATGTCGAATAATTGTTGGCCATCAACACCAGCAGCTTTCGCCACAGCAAATGCTTGTGACATAGCAGTAACCGTTGTCATACCAATAAAGTTATTGATTAACTTAGTTGTGTGGCCAGCACCAAGTGCGCCAAGGTGAAATACGTTTTCGCCTTGCTCATCAAGAACTGGCTTAACTTTGTTGAACGTATCAATATTACCGGCAGCCATAATGTTTAATAAACCATCTTTGGCGTGTGCAGGTGTACGACCTAACGGAGCGTCAATCATGCCAGCGCCTTTAGCGGCTAGGTCAGCACCTATCTTACGTGTAGAATCTGGAATAGAAGTACCAAAATCAATTAATGTTTTGCCTTCTGTCATACCCGCTAAGATACCGTCTTCAGCATAAACGACTAATTCAACTACTGTTGAAGTAGTCAGGGCCAACATTACGATATCACTTTTTTCAGCTAATTCTTTACCTGAGCTAACTTCAGTAGCGTTGCCACGAGCGATAACTTTTGCAACAGCATCTGTATTAAGATCCATTACGTTTACTTGAAAACCACGAGTTTGGAGGTTTTCAACCATGTTGCCGCCCATAAGACCAAGGCCAATGAAACCTATAATCGGTTTTGTCATTTTTAACTCCTAAAATATTAAATTTTGTTTATCTGAATGTGAAAATCGCTCACCTTATTAGGTGTGCATACTATTTTATTTACGTAAATCAGGTTAAATCATTACACTCTTGGATCATTATTCACTCAATAATCCAAACACCATACTTTATGATTAACCGGTTAATCATTTTTGTTTGAACACCTATTTTTATTGTGCTTTTGTTTAAAAACAAAACACTCTTATTATTTAGAAATACTCAAAACAATAAGGGATAAAAGAATACTAACCAAAGATAATTATCATGTCAACCAATCAATACCAATTGGTAATAACATTGGTACATCAACCTACCAGACTTTGATTTAGTATTCAAAAAACTCAGTATTAGCATGGCCAAAGTGTGATGTTTTATTTCGTTCAACACATCGCTGCAACGACAAAATTTTTCAAGTAAAGGTAGACTATATGTTTATTTAAATCACCTTAACCTGTCGCCTTAAACCTAAATGCTACTGAGTCCCTTAATAACACCTCTAATTTCGGCCAACCCTTTCAAGCGACCAATACAAGAATAACCAGGATTACCCTGTTTATTGATGTCATCTAAAATTTGGTGACCATGATCAGGTCTAATAAATATTTCGTGGTTAGTTTGTGTTTTATCGCGCGATTTTTCTTCCTTTAATAACGCAGAAATGACCCCCACCATATCAACGTCGCTTGATAGATGCTCTGCCTCATAAAATGAGCGTTGTTCATTTTTATCTCTACTAACGCCACGTAAGTGAGCAAAAAAAATACGGGACCCGTATTGTTTAGCCATTACGGGTAAGTTATTATCTGGACGACTACCATAGGTTCCCGCACATAAAGTAATGCCATTAGCTGGGCTTGGTAGTGCAGAAAATAGAATGTCTAAATCTTGTGATGTACAAATAATACGTGGTAAACCTAACATATCTCTTGGTGGATCATCGGGGTGAATAGCTAACTTAACGCCTAAGAGTTCAGCTTTAGGTAAAACTTGTGATAAAAAAGAAAATAAATTTTTTCTTAAAATATCTTTAGTAATATCTTTGTAATTTGCCAACATACTTCGAAAGTTATCAATAGTATAAGCATCGGTCATTTTCCCTGGTAAACCCGCGATGATATTTTTTGTTAATAACGCTTGCTCCTCTTCAGACATCGCCGAAAAAGTTGCTTTGGCTTGCCTTAATTCTTCATCAGAATAATCAGCTTCAGCATTTTCACGCTGTAATATAAATAAATCAAAAGCAGCAAATTTTTGTTGGTCAAATCTTAATGCATAAGCACCATTGGGTAATTGAAATTTTAAATCCGTACGAGTCCAATCTATGACTGGCATAAAGTTATAACAAATCGTTTTAATCCCACATTTTGCTAAGTTTTCCATTGAGGCAATCCAAGCTTCCACATAGCGTTGATTATTTTCGCGCCCTAACTTGATATCTTCATGCACAGGAATACTTTCAACAACAGACCAAATAAGAGGAGATTTAATCTCATTGTCTATTTCAATTAACGCTTTATAGGCCTGAATTTGATCTATAGGCCATACTTCACCGGTAGGTATCGTGTGTAAAGCACTAACGATATCGGTAGCGCCTGTTTGTCTAACGTCGGCAATTGATACTGGGTCATTGGGACCAAACCATCTCCAAGCTTCACGCATTTAAAATCTCCACTTATTTAAAATCTAAAAATTAACTTACTTTATTTAACTGCAGGTGGGTAACACTCAAGAATTTCAACGCCTAACTCTGTTTTTATGGTTGCCACATCAACGCCCGCCGGGCAGAAGAAGCGATCGAATTTTTTAAGCTGAATAATTTCCTCCCCAACATTAATACTGCACTCTCCAGTAACAACAATACCGATGTAAAAATCTTTTTCTCTCTTCTCAACAGTTCCAGAAATAGTCGACTTTTTCACTCTAAACTTGTCGGTAATAGTTTCATTAATTAAGGTTTCTTGAAATGAAGTATCACTGTAGTGATGCTCAACTTTTGGTTGCTGATAAAATTTCTCAATTGCTTCTGATACCGATATTTGTGAGAAATCGAAGACATCCATACAAAAATCAAGGTCGCGCTTCATAAAACGTGCTTCTTCAGGCATGGTATAGCCGGCTTTAGTAAATTCAAATCGTACCGCCCAGTCAGAAGGCTCCATAATTTCTACCATCAAAATCCCTTCCCCAATGGCATGAGGCGATCCACCGGGTATAAACAAGCAATCACCCGCTTTAACAGGAACTTTCTCAAAACATGCTTCTATTGCGCTAATATTTTGAGTTTCTATCATTTTCTTAAACGCACTGCGTGATGGTGGATGTTGAAATCCTACATAAACGTAGGGATCTGTAGTACCTTCACGGACATCTAAAATGTAATAACCTTCTGCCTTACCGTGATTACTGTTGAGATGCTCACGAGCAAACTCAGCAGATGGGTGTGCCTGAAAATGCAAGCGAACAGAGGAGTCTAAAAACTTCACAAGCAGCATTGGATTAAAATCAAAAGCTTTTATATGTTCCTCGCCCAGAAAGTAACTTGGATCTAAAGCAATTAATTGATCAAAACGGATAGTTTCATCACCGACGACAGCGTGTGAAATTCCTTCCACTATATGCTCTCTGTCAGGATTGACGGCTTGTGTCGTCGAGCCAATCCAATCTTCAGGAAAATGAGTGTCTTGAGGTACTGATTTTTGCTCTAACTCATCAAGAATTTTACCACCTGTGTAGGTACGCCATACACGGTTTGGGGTAAAACAAATAAGTTTATTTTTGTAGTTCATAATTTTTCCATCTATTTATTATGTTGTCACCTACTCGAGCCTAAGCTAGCGAGTAACGAGACGAGCATTGCCCTATTTCATATTAAAGCGCTAATAATTTAGTCATAATGCCATTGACGCTCATATAACTCATGATCAAGGAAAATACGAATATCATCGATAATATAATATTGGTCATTTTTGAGAATTTATGTTCTCCCATTAGGCTTTTGATATTACCTATATAGAAAATACAGGCTACAGTCGCAGGTAACAGCAAAGCGCCAAATGCCTGAGAACCAACCATTATCGCAATAGGTTTGGCGTTAAAAATAGGCACAATTAGCCCTAGAGAGGATATTACCAAAGCCATAATTCGATAGCTCGGTCTCTTCAAATTGGGTTTTCGCTGGTGAAAATCGTCAAGCAACCAGGGAAGTAATGCCACATTGGGAAACTGAGAAGACACGCCAGCTGCTATCAATCCAATAGTAAAAATTGCCACAGCAGCAGAGCCCGCCAAGGGTTCTAGCAAGTAAATCATTTGAGTCACGTTAACTAACGTAATCCCCTGAACGAACAAAGATCCTGCGGCGGCTGCCATTATAGCAGTGCTCACAATAAACATCAGAAAGGCTGAAAAAAGCGCATCTCTATTTTGGGTCTTTAGGTCAACTAAGGTCCAACCGGCTTCTTTAACAAGGATGGTTCGTAAGATGAACAGGCCTGAAAAAACTGTGGTACCCACCATAGATGCAATCACCAAAAATGAATTTTTATCGGCGCTGGTATCGGGAACATTGGGGACCATGCCTTTCAAAATTTCCATCGCAGGAGGCATCAAAATAATAAAGTTAATTAAAAAGCACACAGACATGATGGCGACAAAAATGGCCAACACCTTTTCAAATACTTCCGTTCTTCCAATCAGAAAAATGACATAGACAAAGGTGATGAAGAATAGTGCAAAATAGAGTGGCGATATACCGCCGTCGATAAAGTTCTTAGACCATTCATAACAAACATCAGCTAAAATTCCCATTACACCAATGACACTTCCACATATTTGCGTGGTAAGCGCTACTATGAAAAATATAGCAACGGCCGGATGTATATGCTTCCGAAAAGATTGCAGCGCAGTCTGGCCTGTTACCAACGTAAACTTACCAAATAAATTAATTAAAAAATAAGTGATGGCACAGGAAATAAAGATAGTCCATAGCAACGACATGCCATAATCTGCTCCCGCTTTTGCCATGGCGGTAACACTACCAGTACCAACAGTGAAGCCAAACAAAAATATTCCAGGAAGTAGAGACTTAAAAAACGTCTTAATGTTATTCATTCTAATTGTTACCGAAAGTTAGGGTGACTAAAAAGTCACGAATTAAACGCCTAATTACATACTGATTAGAAGATATAACATGTCTAAAAGCAGCTTTTCTTAGTCGTTTCTTATAATAACGGGCGCCATCACCACCAGTCAACCAATTTAACCTATTGGTTAACCGTCGGTGATTTTTCCTTAGTTTTTACAGATAATAATAATATATAAAATGCAATTTTTTATATACATTTAAAATAAAGCACCATTAAACCTAAGTACCATGACCAATATAAAATAATCATTAAAATCAATAGATTAATAAAAAAAGACAGCATCAAAAAAAGTTACTGGTCATGACTTTGGTTATTATTGGTAAGTTGGCACCTTATTTTTTATATCGTATTTGTTAACCGAAAGGTTGACCTTTTCTGTTTTTATTGTAATTATCTATCTCGTATTAAATTAATACATGATTTTTGGATTGGTAAAAACTTTATTATTTTATCGAACTAACTTTCATTAACTAACACTTAAGATGTAGGCATGAGATGGTTGTAAAATTAATATCTTAGAAACTACACAGGGGAATACTATGAATCGAAATTTATCTAAAATAACCTTAGCCGTGTTGTCAGCAACATCGCTCAATTTTGCAGCATCGGCATATGCAGCAGATGCTAAAGTACAGGCAGAAGAAGAAGTTGAAGTAATTCAGGTGACCGGTTTGAGAGGTTCACTTACCAGTGCACTTGCAGAAAAACGTGATACAGCCAACTTGGTTGAAGTAATCAATGCTATCGACATTGGTAAGCTTCCTGATCAAAACTTAGCAGAAGTACTTGAGAACGTTACCGGTGTTCAAATTACGAGAACAGCTGGTATAGGTACCGGCGTACAAATCCGTGGTACTAACTCTAACCGTGTTGAAATTAATGGTGCTTCGACTGTAGGTTCTGGTGGTGGTCGCAGTGGTATGAATTTTGAAGATCTTTCTGCTGCCATTATAGCTGGCGTTGAAATCACAAAAGCTTCACAAGCTAAAACTACCGAAGGGTCTGTTGGTGGTACTGTAAACTTACGTACTATTCGTCCTCTTGAATTATCAGAAACCTTAGGCAATATTCGTGTACAAGGTGAAGACAGTAGTCTTACAACAGATGGTGTTCAACCACGTTTATCTGGTGCATTCGGTGATAACTGGGAACTTGATGGCGGTGGAAAATTTGGTGTTGTAGTTAGTGGTAGTTACACTAAACAAGAAGCCACTTCATTCCGCCCTCGTGTTGACCGTGACGGTAGCTTAGTTGAAAACGTTAACGCTGATGTAATTAGAAACGGAACATTAGAAGATCAAGCAGTTAGACGACCTGCTGCTCAAGATTTCGATTTCCTTGGTATTCAATTCCTAAACCAGGAATTAGAAAACTTTGAATATGAAACCAAAAACATAGCAACTTCATTTGAATATGCGCCAAATGACAACTTGAAATTTTTCTTCGATGCGGTTGTTACCGAACAAGAGCGTCGTCAAGAAAGTACACGTGTTCAAGCATCAGGTGTGAGTAGTGTTCTTAACTATACAGTTCCTGATGAGTTTGAAACCATTAACTTTGGTTCACTCGATGGTGTAGCTATAGGTAGCATGCAGGCTGCACTTAGAGGCCGAGTTACTCCTATGCTTGGTGTTGATGATGATGATCCAAATCTACGCTTTAATAGTGATACAGGTGCACGTATCACAGATACACAAGTATTTAGATTAGGTGGCGATTGGCAAGGTGATGATTTATTAGTAAGTGTTGAGGTTTCAAGCGCAAGCTCTGATACGTCAACACCGTCGTTAAACACGCAATTAAACTTCATTAACCCTAACCCTCTTACACCGGTTGATGGTTCTAGTAATGATAACAGCGTACCATTTATTTATGACTTAAGCGGCGATTCTCTAACATTCGGTATCGATTTTGACTCTCCATACGCACCCACTGTTGCGAATTTATTAGATCCTAACAATGTTGTCTTGGATCAGGTAGATTTATCTCGTAGTACCACTGAAAACTCTGATGATGCATTCCGCACTGATTTTACCTACTTTCTTGATGACAGTATTGTAACTTCTATTGATTTTGGTTATCGCTATAACAAAACTAAACACAGTGCAATTTCGATAAACGATCGTATTGGCGGTTTTAGTAAGATGATAGATAGTCCAAATGGTGCTTTATTTTCAGAGCTTCTTGTTGCAGGCCCAAGCCACTTTGGTGATGCAGATGGTAGAGAATTAGCGCTTCGTAACTTCATTATTATAGATCCAGATCTTGCATTCAATAACCCTGACGGTGTGTTAGATGTATTAGAAGCTGCCATGGTAACTCACCGTGCAGAGCAAGAAGCACTAGGTGTTACCTTCGATAGCGCTTTAGATTTTTCAAACCTTACACCTTCAGATACGGCTGCCTTTAATATCGAAGAAAAAACGCATGCTTTATATGCACAAGCGAACTTTGAATATGAAATGATACGCGGTAACATCGGTGTGCGTCATGTATCTACAGATATTACCTCGAAAGCTAACTCTGTAGTTAATGGTGAAGTAATACCTGTATCTCACGAAGCTGATTATAGCTTTACACTACCTCGTTTGAACTTGGTTGCAGATGTAACCGACGATGTTGTTCTTCGTTTAGGTTGGGGTAAAGATATAAGACGTCCTGATTTTGGTGACCTAGATACTTCTGTATCATTTGGTACTAACGAAAATCAGGCTGTAGAACTAGGTAACGCTGCCTTAGAACCAGAAGAAGTCACTTCATTTGATATCTCAGCTGAATGGTATTTTGCAGACGCTGCAGTAGTTAGTATCGGTTACTTCAAAAAAGATCGTACCAACTTACATGTTACTTCTTTAGATTCTGCCGTACTTCTTTCAAATGGTTGGGCTGAAGCTGGTCCTACATGTTCAGGTGGTATCTATAACCCTTCTGTACAGCCTAACCAGATAGGTGATCCAAATACTACTGGCTTATGTGTTGACCGTGAATCTAAATTTAATGATGGAGCAACAACGACTCAATCAGGTATAGAAATGGCCTTCCAATATGACCTTTCAAGCTTTGAAGATGAATTAGGTTGGGCATCAGGTTTTGGTGTTCAAGCTAACTACACTATTCAAGAATTTGAAGGTGGCTCAGCGTTTTACAGCGTTTCTACAAAACGTGGTATAGAAGTATTTAATGCTATACAAGGTATTTATGACAACAGCGAGTTTGAAACATATACTTCAAACCGAGGCCTGCTTGACTTCTCTGAAAATGCTTACAACGTTGCCGTATACTATGAAAAATATGGTCTAGCTGCAAGATTACGTTATACATGGCGTGAAGCGTACCGTACGGAGGACACTGCTGCGGGTGCTAGCCTTAACTCTACATTAGGTTTCCCTGTTACTACACATGACAGAGGTCAACTTAATGCCAGTATAAGTTATGATGTTAATGACCAACTAAATATTGGTGTTGAAGCGGTTAACTTAACTAAAGCAGACATTATCCAATCTTGTGTTAATGAAGATGCTATGCAATGTGCTCAAGGTATTACAGATAGACGTATTACCTTTGGTGCTAGCTACCGTTTCTAGAAAACAAAACCAATGGCGCCACACCTAAGCAGAGAGTAAAATCACGCTTGGTGTAAATGCTAAGTTTTAAAACATAAACAGTTTATAAGTTAAGATTTTTTAGCTTTATAAGTGTTAAATTTTAAAATATTTAATAAGCCATTAACTGGTCACCAGACCAGTTAATGGCTTTTTTATTTTTATACGTATAACCTTCACTCAACAAAACGATAAAAGTTAAGCAGACAAGAGAACCGTATGAACTTACCTCTAAAACAACTGAATTTATCTCAACTAGCCGATACTCCAAAAATTTCCACATCAGAATATGATAGAGAAAAGATAGATATTGGTATTGTTCATCTTGGCCCCGGTGCTTTTCATCGCGCTCATCAGGCTGTTTATACCGAAACTGCAATGAATTTATCTGGTGGAGACTGGGGGATTTGTGGTGTTTCGTTACGCAGTACAACCGCACGAGATATTTTAGTAGAGCAAGATAATTTATACACATTAGCCATTTTAGATAAGAAAGTTAGTTATCAAATTATTGGTGCCATAAAAGAAGTGTTAGTTGCCAGCGAACAAAGCAATGAGGTTATTGCTCGTATGGCGGCTGCGAGCACAAAACTTGTTACCTTAACTATTACCGAAAAAGGCTATTGTTTAGCCTCTGACGGCTCCTTGGATTTAAATCAT